>CADBPE010000192.1 GCA_902796475.1 uncultured Ruminococcus sp. | reverse complement strand
TATATTCTGATTTTTATTTATTTTAGAGAATAGATTTCTTCGGATGTATTTTCTGTCCCGCAGAAAATTTCCTCTTTCATAAAATATAATCTGCAGCACTCAAAAAAGGTTACAGGACTTAGCTGAAAAAATAAAATATTGAAAGCGTCTGCTATGTGAAAATGTATTTTTCCGGCTTCATCTGCTGATCTGAACTACGGCTCTTTCCGCAAAGCCTTTATTTTCCGAGCTTTGAGCGTATATAGCCCTGAAGAGAAAAAAGGTAGTTCATACAGAGATTTACAGAAGAACGGTTGACCGGCAGAACGGTGTCGCCGACAGAAAGCTTGTCAAAGCTGCGTCCGGAGTACTGCAGCGGATAGTAAAGGAAATTATCCCAAGGTATACAGTGCGTGCTGAGGAAAGTTTCGTAATATATGCCGTAGGAAGTGACGGCAAAGCCGCAGCTTGAACCCTCGTTTTTTTCGGCGCAGAAGCATATCTGTTTGTTTTTATCCGCAAAGAAATATTTTGACGCAAACATATCATAGACCCGCTTGTTGGATTCAAATACCGAAACATGGCTCATGCTTTCGGGCGGCAGAGCAAAATTATAGTGAAGCGTAAAGTCCCTTGCCACACTGTAAATTGCCACGTCCTCGCCGTCACCGCGCAGCTCCGAGAAAAACTCCGGATTCGGAATGGCATTGTTCAGCAGATCTACCCACGATTCGTCTACCATATCAGATTTTTTAAGAGTGATGGACGAAAGCAGACGGCGGTATATCAGACCAAGAACTACGGTAGCCTGCGGGTTAGGCAGAGTGAAGACCCTGTTCTTTTCCTCCCTTATAAGGGAAAGAACAGCGCTGTCGGGGATCCCCGGCATGGTACCGTCTATCATATCCTTTGCAAAATACCATGAGCTGTGTCCTCCGGCAAGAATTATCAGATCAAGCCCCTGTTTGTCAAGCTCAGGGTCTATGGACGCTCCCTTTTCAAGACAGCCGGTTATCAGCTCGGAGTAATCCTGCAGCTTGTCCTCTATCAGCTTTTCAAAGCTTTCACGGGTCATCGGCGGGAACTTTACTCCCGCAGTGCCAAGATATGCCCTGATAAATCCGCACACGGTAACGGGTCTGTCCTTGTTAAGATTGGGCGAAACGTTGTTTTCCTTCCAGAGCTTAACATTATTTCCCACACGCACAAGGTTTGAAACGTAGCCCTGAAGCTCGGGCGCCAATGTTTTTCTTAGAAAGTCCTCAAGGCTGCCGGCAAGCACCTGATCTATCTCTCTTCCGCCGAATGTCGGATCATCCTCACCTACCGGCCAGCAGGTGATTATCTCTACTTTAAGGGAATTTGCCTTTATCTCGCCGGTCTCTTCCGCTTCAAAAGAATATTTGCACAGAGCGCAGTCGGTAGTGCCGGCGCCCATATCCACAAGCAATATATAGCCGGGTCTGTCGGGCGATATCATTTTAGTCAGCGCAAGATCGTCAAACTGCCGTGAAAGCACCGTTGTAACAGCAGCGGTAGCCTCATCAATACCTGTCACGTTTTTAAATCCTGCTTCCTTTGCGGCGTTTACCATAAAGTCTGCCGTACTGCGCTGCCATTTAACGGGGTAAGATATATTGGTCTCCACTTCGTCGTCTTTTTCGCCAAGCTGACCAAGCTGCTGTTCGTACATTTTATGAAGATACTTGAACAGCTCCTTCACAAGCCAGCGGCTTTTTTCACGCAGAGCTTCATCCGGACTTTCAAGGTTCATTTTAAAATTGCTGTACACCACTGCCCCATCGGCTTCTTCGTTTGCCACTCTGCCAAAATCGAGAGTGCCGTCACTGTTCTCACGGATCACAGAGATAAGGCTGCCTTTGGATTCGCCGTGTTCAAACGATACCGGAATATAATTGAAGCTATCCTCGGTAGGGTCTCGTGGATCGTAGCGCTTTACACTCATATATGTGGACGAGGTACCGAAATCAATGCCGATGACCCTGACCATTTTTTCACTTTTTTCGTTCATTGTATCAGCCAATTGTACACTCTCCTATTCTAAAAATGATAAATTAAAAGATCATACCAAGAACAATTATGGTACTACAGCTATTCATTATATACCAATTTATACTAATTCATAGTAAATTATATATTAAATATCATGAACTGTCAATATATACTTTGCAAAACTCACGAAAATCAATTCCGGTCAAAGAAACTTTCAAGTAATAAAAAAACGCCCTCAGGGCGTTTTTAGGATAATACCGTTTCGGCGGTATTGGTTAAATTGTACTATTGTACTAAGGATCATTTGTTCAATGCACATGCAGCTGACCATAAAACATGAGCCGGAAAACAACCGCAATGCGTGTATTTTGGTATGGGTAACCTGTCAGCGCGAAATCGGGGGCGGCAGCTTGTCGCTGTTCAATGCGCCCGCCGCGGCAGCTATTGCCTGCCTGATCTCCTCGATCCCGGTGCCGTCATTAGACGAGCATGGAAAAAGACTTACGCCGGGATAGTCGCTCAATTCGTCCTTAAGTTCTTCAAGACGCTTCTGCTGCTGAGTTTTTTTGAGCTTATCCATTTTTGTCAGAGCAATGATAAAATTGAAACCGCTATTGTACAGGTAGTCTATCATTGTCAGGTCGTTTTCTGTCGGAGGGTGCCGCATATCGCATATCTGCACAACAAGAGCAATATTCCGCTCCTGAGCAAGATAACCCTCTACCAGTTCCGCCCAGCGCTGCTTTTCAGCCTGACTGACCTGAGCATAGCCGTATCCGGGAAGATCGACAAGATCGGCTTCCTTCAGCGAAAAGAAATTGATCGTAGCCGTTTTGCCGGGCTTTGCGCTGACCCTTGCCATTGATTTCCGGTTAAGCAGCTTATTTATGAGTGATGACTTACCCACGTTCGACTTTCCCGAAAAGACTATCTCAGGCTTCTCGGAGGGCGGTATCTGAGTAGATTTGCCGTATGCCGCCTTGAACTCGGCTATCTGAAAATTCATAATTCACCTCTTTATGGATCAGCTTTAAGCTCAAACTGATCCCACTTTCAACTTTCAACTTTTCACGCGCAGAGCCTGCGCTCCCCTGTTCGATAGGTAAAATATAAATGCGAAATCAGCACAGACAGCTTTCCGGCGGCACAAGAGCGGTGTCGAGCACCT
>CADBPE010000191.1 GCA_902796475.1 uncultured Ruminococcus sp. | reverse complement strand
TTGCTTGTCTCGGGCTTGCTTGTCTCAGGCTTGCTTGTTTCAGGCTTGCTTGTTTCAGGCTTGCTTGTTTCAGATTTGCTAGTTTCAGGCTTGCTTGTCTCGGGTTTGCTTGTCTCGGGTTTGCTTGTCTCAGGCTTGCTTGTCTCAGGCTTGCTTGTCTCAGGCTTGCTTGTTTCGGACTTGCTTTCATCTGATGTGTTTTTATAGGGAGTTACGGTATTGTTTTTTGCTTTCAGTTCAGGATACATCAGCTCTATAAGATATGAAAGACACTCGGTCATGCTGTTGCCCTGACGCCTTAGCATAAGCGGGTCTATCTCGTAAACATGACTGTTTTTGACGGCTTTGATGTTCTTCAGATCGCTGTCGGAGGTTATGTATGACTTCAGACCTGTTGCGCAGAAAATGTAATCCGGATTTGAAAGAATTATCCTTTCATTCATGTCATTTATCATATTGTCGCTGCCGAATATGTTTACGGCATTTGCGCAGGATATGAGCCTGCCCTCCATAGAGCTGCCGTTGGCGGCATTGCCGGACATATCGTAAAGGTAGCATGCGGTGGTCACGATATCCTTTTCGGGAGTCATTCTCTGAAGATCGCTCATGGTCATAAGAATATAGGCGGCTTTTTCGGCGCCTGTTTCTGAGCCTCTTGTTTTGCCGTCCACAACGGAGCAGATGTTTTCATAAAGAGTTGTAAGACCTTCGGGATCTTTTGCGGGCATCATAATAAGTACAGGCACGTTATTTTCTATAAGTCTGTTGTATATTTCATCGGAAAGGCTCTTGTCTGCAAAGACAACATCAGGGTGATAGTCCATTATCTTATTAATGGACGGTACAGACTTTGATCCGACCGATGGGATATCAGAAAGCGCGGACTGAGTACATTCATCTGAACGGGCGTTTATCCTGTCGGAATATCCGCAGGCTATCATTATATCGGCTGCGGAATCATTCAGGCACACGATTGATCCGGGCTTATGGGTTATGGTTATATTTGCAAGGGTCACGGGATATCCTTCCGTATCCTTGGGTGAGCAGGCGCAAAAAGTAAGCACCGTCAGAGCCAGCAGAGCTGACATTATCACGGCAATTATCCTTTTCATCAGGAAAGTTCTCCTTTATCAGTTGTTGTCGGTCAGGCTGAGAGATGTTTCAAGAGCGGAAATAAACTGTCTTGCGCATCTGGGGGAACGTCCGCCACGTTCGATAGCAAAGCGTTCAGCTTTTTCGGTAAGCTCGTCAATGCCCACCATGAGCTGTTTTTCTCTTGCAAGAGCAAATACTATTTCAAGATACTGCTCCTTTGAGGGCTTTGTGAAGCTTACCGAAAGACCGAATCTGTCCGAAAGAGAGAGGGTTTCCTGGATCGTATCGTTTATGTGTATATCGTCGCCTGTCCTGTCGGCAAAGGTCTCCTTTACAATGTGGCGGCGGTTAGACGTAGCGTATATAAGTGTATTGTCCGGTCTGACCGCAAGACCGCCTTCAAGAACTGCTTTGAGCTGAGCATAGCTTTTGTCGTCGCTTGAAAATGAAAGGTCGTCAATGAAAATGATGAATTTCAGAGGCACCTCCGCAAGCTTTTCGGCAAGCAGCGGAAAGTCCGAAAGTCTGTCCTTGGGCATTTCCACCATACGCAGTCCTCTGGGATAATATTCGTTCAGTATTGCCTTGACTGTCGATGATTTTCCGGTACCCCTGTCGCCGTAAAGCAGACAGTTGTTGCTCTGTACGCCGTCAAGAAAAGCAAGAGTGTTGTCAAGTACAAGCTTTCTCTGCACATCGTAGCTTTTCAAGGAGCTAAGACTTATCGGATCCGGGTAGGGAACAGGCTCGATAGACTTATCACGCCATATAAATGCCCGATAACGCGCAAACATTCCGCAGCCGTTCTTGTGATAGAATTCTGCAAGGTTGTCGATGATCTCGTCCTCGTGCAAAAATTCCCTTATAGGCTGTCCGCAGCTCCAGCGGGGAAGGTTGTTTGCCACGCTTCCGAGCTCGTCACGATAGAGATAGTCGTTCAGCAGTCTTTCGGGGGATATCATGCTTATGCGCTGTATCACCGAAAGGTCACGGCGGACAGCGTTTATCGTTCTTGATGAAAGCTCCTTTTCCCTGCCGGCAGCGGCGGCTCTCGAAAAGAGATTCTCGTCATAAAGAGCTGTTTCGGTAAGATATCCGGAAAAATCATCTATACAGCTTCGTTCGCACAGCAGCGCCACGAAGTTTCCCCATGCGCGGGTAAATTCAAAAACCGGTTTATTAACAGAGCACAGAAGCTCATAATAAGCCTTTGCCACTGTCCTTGAGGTGATCCCCCTGTATACTGAAAGAGAGGACATGAGCAGCGCGGCTTCTTTTGCGGCATTCATAGTATTCATCTCCACTTGTCCTGATATTTTTACAGATACTATTTTACAATGAAATATGCGCATAGTCAATTTATTTATGCAAAAATCATTTATCTTTGCAAATGATATAGCGTAAAAGGGGGTGTTGGTGTTATAATAATAGAATAGTAGACTGACGAATAATGTGCTTGTGGGGAATCACCATGAAAAAGAACTTTTACAAACCAAGAGTGAGAATATCGCCGGCTGCCGTTATAATCTGGAGGATAGACCTCACTCTTCTGATGATACCGCTTGGGATCATATTGATACTTATAGGAGCGTTTGTTCCTGTTTTGGCGGCAGTTTTAGGGATTGTCGCCGCTGCCGCATATTTTTTCGGAATGTTTTTCTACATTCCTATGTACTGTAAAAACCTCATATATACCTTCGATGACAAATATATAACCATAAAAAGGGGCATAATATATAAACGTCATGCAATGATACCCGTTTCCTCGGTGCAGTACTGCATACTGGTTCAGGGCGTTCTGCAAAAACGCTTCAAAAGGTGTACCGTTGTTCTTATGCTTGCAGGCTCCTTTATGCTTATAAGTCAGATAAAGCTCAACGAGGGCAGGTTTCTGGTAGAATATCTGACAAGCTTACAGATGGAAGAAGAAAAAGACCCGAATGACACTGATGAAAATGACGTTCCTGATGATACTCTGAACGTCGGCGGCGGGGGTGATGCGGATGGAGAAGGATGATCGCTTCAAACGGACACATCCGTATTCAATGCTGCGGCACATCAAGATATACGCTGTTCTTCTGGTGCTCACGATCGTACAGCAGATATTTCTCCGTCCTGATGAATTAGCGGCGTTTATCGGTTCGCTGGGATTGAATGCGTTTTATGTGCTTACGGTACTGTTTTATTTCATCACGGAATACACAAACAGAGTATGCCGCATGACAGATGCCGGCTTTGAGGTAAAGAGCGGTATATTCTTTAAACGGCAGTACATTATACCATACCGTAAAATGTGCAGCGCCATGTTTTACACAAATATTATATCCATGCTTTTCAATGCCGAGAGCGTTTCGGTTGATACTGCCGGCGGTGTGCGGAGAAAGTATGATTTTTCGGCTTATTTTTCACGCAAAAAAGCAAACGAGGTGCGGAATTTCATTGAAGGCGACAAGGAGCCTGAATTTATATTCCGTTCAAGAATAACGAGCATAATACTTATGTCCGCATTCTGGGCAAATCCTGTTACGGGCATCATCTTTATGGTGCCGGTTATTTCAAACGTAAACAGGATATTAGGCTCCGAAACTGTTCAGATGATAATCATGGGTTCGATAAACCAGCAGTGGAAGGTCATTGCCATGTGGATATCGCCTGCTGCGGCTCTTTTGGCAGCGATAATACTTCTTAGCTGGGCTATCTCGATGCTCAATGTATTTCTGAGATACGTCCGTTTCAAAAGTGTGCGTCTGGGTGAATATATCATAACTTCAAAAGGGCTGCTCACAAGAACAAGGAGTTATACCCGTGTAAGCTGCATTTCTTCTGTTAGTATAGATCAGAGTCTTTTTATGAAGCTTCTGAAGCTGAAAAGCTGTACTGTCACCATGATAAGCGCAGGCAGGCAGAAGGGGGACAGGAGCCTGCTTTTTTCCGCCGATTCATACGATACCGTACAGAACGGCATGACGAGCATTACAGGGATCCCAAATGAAGAGAGATCAGTTGTAAAGCGGGCAAAGATGAGTTTATTTTCATATATTTATTATCCGCTCATAATTTTCATAGTTCTTTTGGCGCTTATAATACTTTCATATCGTTTCAGGTTTATAGCAAACTCGATGAGGCTGCTGCTGTATATATTTATTTTTATAGTTGTATGGTGGCTTATGTTCAGAATGTTTGCATATTCACATTCAAGAATAGCCGTGAATGATAAATGTCTGATAGTATGCACGTTCAAGAAAATGACTTTGAAAAAGCATTATATTCCGTTTGAGATGATACAGTATGCAGAGCTTAATCATTCGCCGTTTCAGAAGCGTAAGAAAAAGTGTACTATGATAGTAAGTGTTTATTCAGAAAACAAGAGATCGGTAAAAATAAAGCAGCTTCCTCGGGAAGCCGCTGTAAGGCTGCTGAGCAGCAAGGATATAGTGATAGTGGAGAAATAATTCTGTGTTAGAATTATTTTATTCTTCCAAAGCTTTAATATATTCGTTTATTATGCGTATAGAACGGTTTGCAGCTTCACGGCTGAATGTAGAGTATTCCACGCTGTCATCCTCTGAGCTCATGCTGTCGGATATGGAACGGAGAATAGTAAATGGCACTTTATTTATATAGCATACCTGTCCTATGCTGCCGCCCTCCATTTCACACGCCAGCGCTCCGAAACGCTCGTTAAGCGAAAGCCTTCTCTCGTTTCCGCCGATGAACTGGTCGCCTGTTGCGATAGTGCCGACAATATGGTTCTTTTCGCCGGCTGCGTCACAGGCTTTTTCGAGATCCTGCACCATTTTTTCATCACAGGGCAGATATACAATGTTTTCTTCGGGCAGAAAAAGCGTACCCGGTTCATCTCCGATAATGGTAGTGTCCATGTCGTGCTGTACTGCATTTTTTCCTATAACTACCCAGCCTATATGGGTATGCAGGCTTGTACTGCCGCCTATTCCGGTATTGACTATCCTGTCAGGCTTGTAGCGCAGTATCATAGTCTGGGCTGTCATAGCGGCGTTTACTTTGCCTATGCCGCATTTTGCGATAACACATTCGCTTCCTCCAAGCTCTCCGACAGTAAAGCGTGTTCCGCTTATCACCTCGGTCTTAGTGTTTGTCATTTCTTCAATAATGCCGTTGACCTCTATATCCATAGCGCCGATTATTCCCGTCATTTTTCTCCATCCTTTTTTATTTGATAATAATTGATTATATCATATCAATACCGTAAAAGCTATATTGTGGCGCAAAAAAATTATCAGGACAAGCTGATAAAACATAGATGTATTTTTTATATTATGTTGCTTTATTATGCTGCCTTACGGCAGGAGGTTGTTATTACAAGCTTGCCGCCGCTTTAATTATTCGTTACCAAAATATCATGTGAGTATTAGTGCAATAACACGAATAAAATAACTTGAATTGTTCATTATCTACAACCCTAAATACCAATATTTGTGAATTATATTCCTGAGCGGTGAATAATTCGGCTAATTGACGGGCATAGTAAGCTCACTTCACAGCGCTGCCATGAAATTCTATTTGCAAAAATACTCAGAAAGTGATAATATGAAGATGTATAGCGGCTTTGAAGAATGCCGCAGAAAAAGCTTTCAACCGCATAAATGACAATTGTTGAAAACTTTTCATGCGGCAGCCGTATTATAATTTTTTGGGAGAGTGATTAAGAAGTGAAAAAGCAAACAAATGCAGCTAAGAGCAGATCAGGCAAAAAAGCTGTCTCAATTATCCTGACAGCCGCTCTTGCAGTGACCGCTTTTGCAGGTTTCGGCGCTGTTTCTGCAGCCGTAAACGCTGCCACAGAAAACTATGGTCTGGTAGAGAATATTCAGGATGGCGTTATCCTCCACTGCTACAACTGGAAGTATACCGACATTATAGATTCTCTTGAGGACATCGCAAAGGCAGGCTTCACAAGCATACAGACCTCGCCTGTTCAGCCTTCGGTAAGCACAGGCCCCTGGTACTGGCTTTATCAGCCCCTGAGCTTCTCAGTTGCCGAGAACGGAGATCTTGGTACTGCTGAAGAACTTAAGGATCTTTGCGCAAGAGCAGAGCAGTACGGCATCAAGGTCATCGTTGACGTAGTAGCCAACCACCTTGCAGACAACCACGAAAACATTCAGGAAGACCTCAAGGACGACAAATATTGGCATGATCTTGGCTTCATCACCAACTATAAGGATCGTTATCAGATAACAAACGGCGATCTTGGCATGAAGGATCTTGCAACAGAGAACGAGTATGTTCAGCAGGTAGTTTCAAACTACATTTCAGAGCTTAAGGATATGGGTGTTGACGGTATCCGCTGGGATGCTGCAAAGCACATTTCTCTTCCCAGTGAGGGCAGCGCTTTCTGGGAGAAGGTAACAGAATCAGGTCTGTATAACTACGGCGAGGTTCTTGATTCACCTGTAAACGGTGAAGGCGGAAAGGAGCTTATGGCTGAATATGCAGAGTATATTTCCGTTACCGACAACAGTTATTCCGATAATGTAACACGCGCATTCAAAAACGGCAAGGCGCCCACGTTCTCAGGTGACTGGACAAACAAGGGCATTCCTGCAGATAAGCTTGTATATTGGGGCGAGAGCCACGATACATATTCAAACGGCGAGAATCAGGGCAGCAACGGCTATTCTCAGAATGTAGTTGACAGAGGCTATGCAGTTGCAGCAGCAAGAGAGGGCGCAGCAGCACTCTATCTTTCACGTCCTTATGCAGCGGCTAAGGACAGCATCAGAATAGGCGTTAAAGGCTCAATGCACTTTACCGATCCTGAGATAGCTGCAGTCAACCACTTCCACAATGCAATGGCAGGCAAGGAAGACGCTTATGCTGTATCTGACAACAACGCAGTTGTTACCCGTAAGGACGGCGGCGCAGTTATCGTATGCGGCGAGGGCAGCGGCGCAGTTTCAGTAGAGAATGTTAACGGCTATGTTCCCGCAGGTACATATTATGATGAGATCACCGGCAATGAGTTCGTTGTTACCGGCGATACCATCACAGGTACAGTAGGCGAGACCGGTATAGCAGTAGTTTACGATTCTGCTTTCACAAGCAAGGTATATGCCGATAAGCTTACCGATACAGAATTTACCGGCACTATGGACGTTACACTTAAGGCTGTCAGCGTTACCGATACTCAGTATTCAGTAACAGTTGACGGCGACAACCGTATTTATGACAGCGGCAGCTTCAATAACGGCGATGTTATTACTGTCGGCAATGATATCTCCGGCGACTCAAAGATCTATCTTACACTTACAGGTGTTTCAGCTGCCGGCGATACTGTTACAATGACATACACCTATTATAAGCTTCCCGAAAGACAGCTCCCCACCCTCAATGCAGGCGGCGTTGTTCTTGACAACTCAAAGGCAGGCTGGAAAACCGTAAACGTATATGTTTATGACGAGAGCGGCGCTGTAACCATTACAAACGGCACCTGGCCCGGCGTTGCTATGACAGACTGCGGCGATGATTATTACAGCTATGAGCTTCCCGAGCAGTTTGCAGAGTGCGATCATATCATGGTCATCTTCAACAACGGCGCAGGCGATCAGATCCCCGGCGCAATGCAGGATGGTCTTACACTGGGCTACACCGAGAAGAAGCTCTACAACGGCACAAAGTGGGTAGACCTTGAAGGCGGTTCCACAGATCCGGATCCTGAGCCCAAACCTGAGCCCGAGCCCGAACCCGAGGAAATGTACAACCTTGGCGTTATAGGCAGCTTCAACAACTGGAGTGCAGACGTCAAGATGAAGCGTATGGATGATCTTCCTGTACCTGCATCAGGTATTTATGTAGCAACAATTGATGATCTTGAGCCCGGCGAATATGAGTTCAAGGTTCGCGCAGACGGCACTTGGGACATGAGCTGGGGCGTATACGAGGCAGCATACGACCGTACTCAGAACAGCCAGACCAACTGCACTGCAACTATTACCCAGAAGGGTCAGAGACTTGTAGTAATGATCAATACAGAGATGGTTTCTGAGGAAGCAAAGAAGAATCCTGATTCTCTTGTAAACAGCGATGAATATACGTCAGATGACGGCATAGAGTTCTGGCCTGTAGAATCCTATGTATTCTTACCGGATAATTCCGGCCACACCTACGGTGCTGTAGGTTCCTTCAACAACTGGAGCAATGATATCGTTCTCACAGACAAGTATGGTATCGGTATGTACTATGCTACTATCAAGGAAGGTCTGAAGCCCGGCGAAACATACGAGTTCAAGGTTCGCGCAGACGGCGCTTGGGACCTCAGTTGGGGCGTATACGAAGCTGAATTTGACCGCACTCAGAACAGCCAGACTAACTGCAGCTTTACGGTTGAAGCAGAAGCAGAGAGAGCAGAATTATTTATCGCCCTCTGCACATTCCTGCCGGATCCGATGGCTCTTCTTAATCCTGATTCTGTAGTATACGATCCTGAGGCTACTTACGAAGATCTTATTGAGGTATGGCCTGTAATGTTCGTAGTGAACAATATAATGCCTTCAGAAGAGCCTTCTCCAGAGCCTTCTCCAGAGCCTTCTCCAGAGCCTTCTCCAGAGCCTTCTGAAGAGCCTTCCGAGCAGCCCTTTGAGCAGCCCTCACAGCAGACAAGCGACACCTCAAAGCCGCAGCCTTCAGATCCCGGCTATGTAGCTACAGCTGACAGCACATCTGCAATTGCTGTTGTAATGGTACTTGTCGGTTCAGCAGCCGCTGCATTTGTACTCATCAGCAAAAAGAGAAGAGAGAGATAAGAGAATTTACAGATGATCTTATCTGAATAAAAAGATCGGAGCTGCCGAGAAATTGACAGCTCCGATTTTTTGTTTGTTTTAGGGTATCTTTAGAGCTAAGCTG
The DNA here is from genome assembly GCA_902796475.1 of uncultured Ruminococcus sp. Taxonomy (GTDB): domain Bacteria; phylum Bacillota; class Clostridia; order Oscillospirales; family Acutalibacteraceae; genus UBA1213. The sequence goes on along the minus strand of CADBPE010000191.1, from coordinate 375 downwards.
AAATATGTCTGAAACAACAGATCATATCAGGGCGCAAGAGGGTGCCAGCCCTGACGCACTTTTGGGTTTTGATGACAATACCGCTTTATCGGCATTAGTGAAAGTGTACGGAAGATCATTTGTTCAATGAGTCTGCAGGAGCCGGCGGTGAAGAGAGTTTTACGCAAATTATTACTAAATGTATATATTTGCGGCCACGAATACAAATTGTAAAATAATTTTTGAAAAATAATCTTGACTTTTGCGCAGTACAGTGATATACTAATTAAGTCGTAAAGAGAGCGATATGAGTTGGTGTTGATGACGTTGAGGGTCCACCCGTTCCCATGCCGAACACGGAAGTTAAGCTCAATGGTGCCGAAGATACTTGATTGG
>CADBPE010000190.1 GCA_902796475.1 uncultured Ruminococcus sp. | reverse complement strand
GCTCTGCGGAGCGCGACCAGGGCGCCGCCCTGGACCTGCAAGCCTTTGAAAAGGCTTGAGCGAAACTTTTGTGTTTGAGTTTTGGGGAGATAATTTGGGGCGCGGGTAATTCGTTTCCGCTTGTTTATCTGTGAACGCGAAATTGGGAGCGGCAGCTTGCCGCCGCGGCAGCTTGCCGCTTGATTTTTTGTCAACCTAACCTCGACAATTATTTATATTTGCTTGATTTTTGCAGCAGTATTGATTATAATAAAAAAAGCTGAATTTAAGGAGGTCATTATAAGTGGGAATGACAATGTCACAGAAAATCCTTGCTGCTCATGCCGGACTTGCCAATGTAAAGGCGGGTCAGCTTATCGAGGCTAAACTCGATATGGTGCTGGGCAACGATATCACATCTCCCGTTGCAATAAATGTTTTTAATGACAATAAGGCAGCGGCGGTGTTCGATAATTCCAAGATCGCAATGGTCATGGATCACTTTACGCCTAATAAGGATATCAAGGCTGCCGAACAGTGCAAGCAGGTGCGTCAGTTTGCGGATAAGTATGATATCAAAAACTTCTTCGACGTCGGACAGATGGGTATAGAACATTCTCTCCTGCCCGAAAAGGGACTTGTAGGTCCCGGAACTCTGTGCATAGGCGCAGATTCGCATACCTGTACATACGGCGCTCTCGGCGCTTTCTCTACCGGCGTAGGCTCTACCGATATGGCTGCCGGCATGATAAGCGGCAAAACTTGGTTCAAGGTCCCGTCGGCTATCAAATTCAATCTTGTTAATAAGCCTGCTCCGTTTATCAGCGGCAAGGATATTATTCTGCATATCATCGGTATGATAGGCGTTGACGGCGCTCTTTACCGCTCAATGGAGTTCTTCGGCGACGGATTGAAGTATCTCTCTATCGACGACAGGCTCTGCATTGCAAACATGGCTATCGAGGCAGGCGCAAAGAACGGTATTTTCCCGGTTGACGACATTACAAGAGAGTATATCAGGGACAGATTCAAGGGCGAGCCTGTTGAATATACGGCAGATGATGACGCCGAGTATGACGAGGAGTACACTATCGACCTTTCCGCTCTGCGCCCGACCGTGGCTTTCCCGCATCTTCCGGAAAACGCAAGAACAGTGGATCAGATAGGCGAAACCGAAGTAAAGATAGATCAGGCGGTCATCGGCTCATGCACAAACGGCAGAATATCCGACCTGAGAGCGGCTGCCGAGGTACTCAAGGGCAAAAAGGTCGCAAAGGGCGTAAGATGTATTATCATTCCCAGCACCCAGAGCGTTTATCTTCAGGCTATGCACGAGGGATTGTTTGATATTTTCATAGAGGCTGGCGCAGTTGTTTCCACACCTACCTGCGGTCCCTGCCTTGGCGGTCACATGGGCATACTTGCAAAGGGTGAGCGCGCGATCTCTACCACAAACAGGAACTTTGTAGGCAGAATGGGTCATGTTGAGTCTGAGGTATATCTTGCAAGTCCGGCTGTGGCTGCCGCAAGCGCCGTTACAGGCTACATCACCGACCCCGCCAAGGTATGCGGAAACTGAGAAAGGAGTGCTGATATAATGAAAGCTCAGGGTACTGTGCATAAATACGGCGACAACGTAGATACAGACGTTATCATACCCGCAAGATACCTCAACACCAGTTCGCATAAGGAACTGGCTGCGCACTGCATGGAGGATATCGATATAGATTTCACAAAGAATGTCAAGGAAGGCGACATCATGGTCGCTGAAAAGAACTTCGGCTGCGGTTCGTCACGAGAGCATGCGCCTATCGCTATAAAGGCTTCCGGAATAAGCTGTGTTATCGCATCGACCTTTGCCCGCATTTTTTACAGAAACGCTATAAATATCGGTCTGCCGATACTTGAATGCGAGGCTGCTTCAAAGGAGATAAAAAGCGGCGATGAGGTAAGCGTTGATTTTGATACGGGCGTCATCACCGACATCACCACCGGAAAGACATATCAGGCGGAGCCGTTCCCGCCCTTCATACAGGAGATAATCGCAGACGGCGGACTTATACCTCACGTTACCAAGGCATAAGCTGCCGCAGGACGATATTCCGGACAAAAAAAGCATCCCTCGGCCTGATGGCGTGGGATGCTTTTTTATGCTTTAACGAGTACAGCAGCGTCTTACCGGACGCAGATATCATGCGGACAGTTCTTTCAATACACAAGCGCCGGCAGCAGACCCATTATGATATCGAGCGTCCGGACTGCGTACTAACAGCAGCCGCAGGGCTTCTTGTCAGCAGGAATGTTGGACGGGAAAAACTCGTTTGTCGGGAATTCTATGCTGCTGAATAACTCACAGGGATCCTCTGAGCTTGACACACATTCCTTGTGCGGAATGCAGAAATCGTATGCAGGTATAAGCATCTGAACATTCCTCTCGAGCTGTACGATCGAGAAGAGTCCGATGGACACAAGTACCTGCTTGTCAGTCTCGGAGGGCACAAACTCGCCGCCGTAACGGCGCATGATGCTTTCGGGAATACGGTACTGCGGCATACACGGACATGTCCGCTTGTCGGCAAGCTTCGCGCACAGCGGTATCGGCTCGGCGACCTGCACAACAGCCTTGGGACAGGTGCGTGTGGACGAATGCTGACCGTCGGGAGCCTCGTCGCTGCATTCGGAGCTGAATATCTGTACACTGCCGTCGCTGCCGAAAAGAACTGCTCTTTTTGAAAAGATAGCAAGTCCCTTGAGCTGCATAGGCAGAGCGTTGGGTGCCATGAATACGTCAAGGCACACGTCAAAGTAGAAGGTCATATCTACGGCATAAAAACCCTTGTTGAATGGAATAGACTGCAGACCGATAGAAACGGTGCTTACACTTACGTCATTGAGCCGCACAGAGGCAGCCTTGTCGATCATGCACTGACTGGGCTTGGTAAGAAGAAGCGGAAGATCCTCCAGACAATCCTTGTCAGAGCAGGAATCGTATATCCGTGAAGCGTTTATGCATACGGCTTCCTTTATTTTATCGCTGGGATAGCAGTCATCGCAGCCGTTGCAGAGAACATTTTCTGGCATTACATTTTCCTCCTTATTGGTGCGTATACCACATAATATGACGTACTCCGCAAAATGTTCACTAAAAAAGACCGGCAGTTCAGGCTGTCGGTCTTTTGCATATATGTATGCAGACGTTATCAATAATGGTAGTTTTCGTACTCGAATGCATCGGAATCCTCGTCGTTGGGGTCCGTCCTGCCCCGGTGAACATACTGCTTTGTGACATTTTCAAGCTCGGAAATAGCCTGCATCAGCTCACCGGCGCAGTCACCGAACTGATCGTTCCGCTTGTCAAGCATCTCTATCCGGCTTATGCAGGTGAGATAACGGTTTGTCTTGTTGGAGTCGTAATCGTTCCGGGCGATTTGTCTCATTTCGTCAAGCTGTTTATCTGTAAAATACCTCATTGGTCATCACCTCGTCTGAAATCGAAAAGCGACAGGGATCATCCTGCCGCTTTTAATGGTGTTTATGTCAGACTCATTCCTCTGTATTCTTGCACTTTACGCGGTTCATTCTGCAGTAACGCTTGACGTAATTGTTGCTTGCAGAGCAGTAAACTACAAGAGTACGGTTAGAACCGTTAAACGCGTTCTCACCGATCTCAGTGATAGTATCGGGAAGAATGAGCGTTCTGAGTGTGCCGCATTTGCTGAACGAGCCGTAACCGATGCTCTCAAGATGCTTCGGGATGTTGACTGTTTTGAGTGAGCCGCAGCCTGTGAACGCGCCGTCGCCGATCTCGCGGACCGCTTCGGGGATGTTCACGGTAGTGAGCGCCTCACACCAGCTGAATACGCTCTTGCGGATATCCTTTACGGATTCCGGCACAACTGCCTTGACAAGTGAACGGCAGCCGCTGAATACGTTCTCGGGAAGCTCCTCTACACCATCGGGAACTACTACCTCGGTAAGTGACTCACAGTTGAGGAATGCGTGCTTGCCGATGCTCTTAATGGTCGGAGGTATCTTGAATTCCTTGAGTCTTTCACAGCCGCTGAATGTGCTCTGCCTGATGCTTACTACGGTAGAGGGGATCTCGATAGCTGCAAGTGACTTACATCCTGCGAATGCTCCTATGCCGATGTCGAGCAGACCTTCGGGCAGATTGATAGTCATAAGCTTATCACAGTTTTCAAATGCGCTTTCACCGATCTTGAGAATGGTGGAGGGCAGTTCGATCGACTGGAGAGTTTTGTTTCCTGCAAAGGCTGAGTCTTCGATGACCTGGATACCCTCGGGAATGATCACGCGGGCGCCTGTCTTTGTTGAAGCCTCGGCTGCTGTATATACAGAAAGGTTACCGGGAAGAACAACATCTGCATCTGCGGACTCTGCGCCTGCTCCTGTTTCGGCAGGCTTCTCCTCAGGCTTTTCTGCAGGCTTCTCCTCCGGCTTTTCTGCGGGAGCGGTTTCCTCGCGCGGTTCGGGAGCCTTTGGCTGAACTGCAGGTTCTTTATTCTGTTCGGGATCAGCTTCCTTCGCTGCGTTATCTGCGGGAGCTGCGGCAGGCTTGGGCTGAGCGGGAGCCTGCTGTCCTGGCATGGGCGGCATACCCGGCATTTGCTGACCCGGCATGGGCGGCATACCTGGCATCTGCTGACCCTGCGTCTGCTGACCGGGTGTCTGCTGCATCCAGGGATTGTAGCCCCAAGGCATCTGCTGCGGCATTTCGCCGTTCTGAGGCATCTGCTGCATCCAGGGATTGTAGCCCCAAGGCATCTGCGGCATTTCGCCGTTCTGAGGCATCTGCTGCATCCAGGGATTCTGTACTGTTGCGATCTGATTCGGCTTTTCGTCCTGAGCCTTGGCTTCTGGCTGAGCTTCCTCGGACTTAGGCTCCTCGG
>CADBPE010000189.1 GCA_902796475.1 uncultured Ruminococcus sp. | reverse complement strand
ATATGATAAAATGAAATGTACGGCAGTGCGGATAGCTGAGTCTGCAAAACTCCGATTCCCCGGTTCAAATCCGGGTGTCGCCTGAAACGCTCCGTCACTGATGTGCCGGAGCGTATTTTTTAATGAATAGTGAATAATGAATATAATAAAGTGCCGGAGGGCGTTTCAGTATTATTCATTATTCACTATTCATTTTTCGTTATTCATAAAAAAATAACAAGGAGGAGTACGATTGAAAAAGATCAAGCCGAGATACATATTTTGCATTGTTTCGTTACTTGTGATATTTGTCGGATATTTTATTTTTCTCTGCTCATATTCAAGCCGCTATACTATTAATCTGATGTTGGAAGGTACCGCTGATGTTCAGAATGTCCGTGTTGAAGTTTCTGACAAGGAAATAATTGATGTTGAAAACGTCAGGCTGGACGAAAACAGTGAAATTTTCAAAACGATCAGCGGCTTGTGCATTGATCTGAAAAGCGTCGGTCATGGCAATGCCTCGGTGTCTGTTTATTATGAGGACAGCTACTACTATGATGTTATTGATGAAAACGATAGGGAAATATCCAAATATATAGTTCAGCCAAAGGAATATCACTGCGATTTTCTTGTTATGCCCTTCGGTATGATATATGATCTTTCCTTTGACAATTTCAACGGATTGTGGAGCGTTGTTTTCCTTTTTGATGCCATACTTCTTGTTCTGATAATAACTCTTGTGCTTTCTATTAATGAAAAAGGCAGAAACGGGGACTTCACCTATTCAATGGTCAGCATGTGCGGCGTTATCTTCTTTATGGCGATACTGCTTATCCTTTCTGTTTATGATACCGTTACCGGATGGAGCTTCAGGAATGTCTTTAATTTTCAGAACTATTTGTATATGGTCAGCCAGATAAGCGTGAATTTTGTCAATGTGACATTTATTCCGTTTGCTCTCTTCTGCCTGCTCCTGAGTATCAGCAATATCCAGCTTGTGCGTCACGAGGGCTTCGGAGTCCGCAATCTGTTGGGGATCATGCTCGGCGTTATGGCTCTGGCGGGCATGACGTTTCTGTATATTTCAGGCAGTAATATGTATAGTTATGAGGAAACCGTTCAGATACTTCTGGTTGTTATCAATTCGGGTGTTTCGTTTGCCTTCTGTTATCTTGAATGTATGCTTGTTTCAACGATAGTCTGTGCCCTTACTTCGACAAAATACAAAATAAAACAGCCGATGGATTATATAATCATTCTCGGCTGCGCTATAAGGTCTGACGGTACGCCTACACCGATACTCAGGGGCAGGATAGACCGCGCGATAGCTTTTGACAGGCTGCAGAATGAGCAATGGGACAAACAGGCAAAATTTGTACCCTCCGGCGGACAGGGCAGCAACGAGGTCATCAGCGAAGCGGAAAGTATGAAGCGCTATCTGATGAAGCAGGGTGTGCCGGAGGAACGTATACTCAAGGAGGATAAGTCTGTCAATACATATCAGAACATGGCGTTTTCCAAAAAGGTCATAGAGGCTGACGCCGGTGATCTGAGCGATAAGAACGTTGCATTCTCCACGACAAATTATCATGTGTTCCGAGGTTACACTCTCGCTCAGAAGATAGGCATGAAGGTAAAGGGACTTTCGGCAAAGACGAAACTCTATTTCTTCCCTAACGCATTCCTGCGTGAATTTATAGGGCTGCTCTGGGAAAAGAAGATGACGCATATTCTGTTTTTGGTTTTGGGTACGGTGTTCTTTGCATCCATCTATCTGATCCTGCAATATTGATCGGCGGGATCTCATTGGTTATTTTTCCATACGGAATGTATGACGATAAGGTTTCGGAAATAAAAAATGATAATATTTCAATGCCATAAATGCGGGATATTCAAGAGGGGCTTTATTTAGTAATTGTGCAGTTTTTCGGCTGTCGGCTATTGTTTTTGAGCATTGGATGACTGTTATGTTAATATTATGGAAATTTGCGGACAATTATTGATAAAAGATTAGAAGTATTTTTGCTGCTGCGGTATTGACAAATATTTGTCAGATATTGTAAAATACTAACTGCATGAGGCACTTAGTCTCAAGTAATTTTTTGGAGGTACTGAAAATGGTAGAAAAGAAAAGTATTCCGCTTTGCGTTATCCTGACCATCGTTACCTGCGGTATTTATGGTCTCTACTGGTTCATCTGCGTACACAATTCAACAAAGGCTCTTGCTAATGATAATGATGACGTGTCTGCCGGTATTGCACTGCTGCTCACGATCGTAACTTGCGGCATCTACGGCATCTACTGGGCTTACAAGAGAGGCAAGCAGCTTGAGGACGCTTTCAGAATGAGAGGTCTTCCGGATTCTGACAACAAGGCAATTCTTTATCTTATTCTGTTTCTTATCATCTCTATTGTTGCATGGTGTCTTATCCAGAACGATATCAACAAGCTTGTTGACTATGACAACGGCAACAAAGCATAATTGACTGCTTGAAAAAACGTCTGTTCAAACTGATGAAGCCTATCGCCATTCCTCTGGCAATAGGCTTCATTTATGCTATTTTTTATCTTATAACAGGCTTTGGCATACCGTGTCCGTTCAAGGCTGTAACAGGTCTTTACTGTCCGGGGTGCGGTATAAGCCGGATGTTTATGCATATGCTGCGGTTTGATTTTCCTGCGGCATTTTCATCAAACTGCGTTGTTTTCTGCGCACTGCCGTTTTTTGCAGCAGGAGTGGTCAGGCACTGCTGCAAATATATCCGCTGCGGCGTCCGTGAGATCAGCAGACTTGAAAATGCGCTTATAATCATACTGATAGTCATACTGTTGATATTTGCCGTAGTAAGAAATATTTTCCCGATAGATATTCTTGTTCCGTAAAGCTGCCGTTCAGGGGCGGCTTTTTTGTTGTGAAACTTTTGATTTGAATTATTTACATAAGTATATCGGTGTGATATAATAAAAGCAGTTATTTATTGAATATAAAGGAGGAAGGGTTTAGTTGCTGACGATCAAAAATATAAAAAAGAAGTATGTTACAGGCGAACTTACTCAGACAGCTCTGAATGACGTGAGCCTCAGCTTCAGGGACAGTGAATTTGTTGCTGTGCTCGGTCCCAGCGGATCGGGAAAAACTACACTGCTGAATATAGTCGGCGGTCTTGACCGGTATGACAGCGGAGATCTTATCATTAACGGTATATCAACCAAAAAATATAAGGACAGGGATTGGGATTCCTACCGCAACCATACAATAGGCTTCGTTTTTCAAAGCTACAACCTGATACCGCATCAGACGGTGCTGGCTAATGTGGAGCTTGCGCTGACTATCTCAGGCGTGTCACGCGCAGAAAGAAAAAAACGCGCTAAAGAGGCTCTTGAAAAGGTCGGACTTGGCGATCAGACGCATAAGCGCCCCAACCAGCTTTCCGGCGGGCAGATGCAGAGAGTCGCTATTGCAAGAGCGCTTGTCAATGACCCGGATATCCTGCTTGCCGATGAACCTACCGGCGCTCTCGACAGCGAGACCAGCGTTCAGGTCATGGAGCTTCTGAACGAGGTGGCAAAAGACAGGCTTGTAATTATGGTAACGCATAATCCCGATCTTGCCGACAGGTACGCTACTCGTATTGTAAAGCTGAGTGACGGCAGGATCATCGGTGATACGAATCCGTTTGAGCCGAAGGAGGAAAGCGAACCGCCGGTCCATAAAAATATGGGACATTCCTCTATGTCGTTTTTGACCTCGCTTTCGCTCAGCTTCAATAATCTGCGGACGAAAAAGGGAAGGACTCTGCTCACATCGTTTGCCGGCTCCATAGGAATTATCGGAATTGCGCTGATACAGGCGCTTTCGTCCGGTGTTAATGCGTATATTACCGATATACAGAGGGATACGATGTCATCATATCCCATCACCATTGACGCCGAAACTATTGATCTGGCAAAGTGGATGAATGTTGATGATTCAGATAAGAATTACACTGCGGATCATGCTATGGATGCGGTGTATTCAAATCCGAGAAGAATGCAGACCCTTGTGGATATGTCTACCACCGTTACAGAGAATAATCTTACAAGCTTTAAACGGTATCTTGACGACAAAAACAGCGAGATACACAAATATGTAGGCGGCAACGGCATAGTGTATTCCTATGCTACAAAGTTCGGACTTTTCTCTTATGATGATGACCATACGCTTGTCAATTCCGACGGAAGCACGCTTATTGATGACGAGCTGGAAAAGACCAATATCGGCATGATGATGTCTTACGGCAGTACAGAGGCGTTTTCTACGGCAGCGGCTACAAATATGTTCGGCGGCACGCAGATATATTCACAGATCATTCCGGATTCCAACGGTCAAGGCATAAGCAAAGCGATAACGGATAATTACGATATTGTTTACGGTTCCATGCCGAAGTCTTATGATGAGATGGTGCTGGTGCTCGACAACAATAACGAGGTCCCGGTGCTGCCGCTGTACAAGCTTGGCATACTCAAAACCAATGAATACCGTGATATCCTGCGCAGCATTGATAAGAGCGTTGAATTTAAGATAGAGCCGCAGAGACTTGACTATAAGGATATTTGCAGCCGTGAGTTCTATATTCTGCCTGCCTGCGATATGTTCGAGAAGAACAGCCGGGGCACATACGATGATATTTCAAAGGACGCCATGCGTATTGAGAATAAGCTCGGAAATGCGGTAAAAATGCGCATTTCGGGTATAATTAAGCCTAAAGAGGGCGTTGAGACCTCGTTGATAAAGTCCAGCATTGCATATACGAAGGCGCTGACCGACTATATTATTGAGCACACCGACAACAGCGAGATAGTGAAGGCACAAAGAGCAGAATCCGATGTTAATGTTGTATCGGGCATACCGTTCAGATCCGAAACCGATGATGAAAAGGCGGAGAGCGCGAAGCGGTATATCCTTTCGCTTAAAACGAGCGAAAAGGCTGCGCTTTTCTCTATGGTTTACTCTAATATACAGAAAGAGGCGGCTATGATGCCGGGCGGTTCTTCCGTGACGTCACAGCTGACACATACCGCTCAGCCTGCGGATATTTCAAAGGAAACATCAGCGGCGCAGACCTCGCAGGCAGAAACGTCTGACAAGACCGGAACAGCGGCAGAGCAGTCCGGCGCATCAAAGCTGCCTGCTATGATGCAGGATATCAGACCGGAGGAGATGACCGAGGAGCAGATGGCAGCGGTGGTGGATGCGTTCCTGCTTTCACAGGAGAGCGCGGCGGCAAAGGAACTGCTTATCGGGCTGTACAACAAGTACATTTCATCGGGCAGCTATGACGACAATCTGAAGAAATTCGGTGTTGTAAGCGTTGAAGCGCCGTCATCTATTGCAATATACGCCGACAGCTTTGAGGACAAGGAAAAGATCGCAGAGTGCATAAACGAATATAATAAAACCGTTGATGAGGACGACCGCATTACCTATAATGATCTTGTGGGACTGCTCATGTCATCGGTGACAACGATAATCAATGTTATTTCGTATGTTCTTATGGCGTTTGTTGCGGTATCGCTGATAGTATCGTCCATAATGATAGGCATTATCACATATATTTCGGTGCTGGAGAGAACGAAGGAGATAGGCATACTGAGAGCGATAGGCGCATCGAAGAGGAACATTTCGAGAGTATTCAATGCAGAAACGTTCATCATCGGAGCGTTATCGGGATTGCTTGGAATAGCGGTATCGCTTTTGTTCCTGATACCGATAAATATAGTAATACATGCAATATCGGGCATGGACACAGTAAACGCATTTTTACCCTTGCCCAATGCGCTGATACTGATAATGCTGAGCATAGTGCTCACGCTGATAGGCGGATTGATACCGAGCCGGAAAGCGGCAAAGCGTGACCCGGTGACCGCACTGAGGACGGAATAAAATCATATCCCCAAAAAGCAAAACAAAGCTTTCGGGGGCAGGTCTCCGGCGGAGATCTCTCATACTATTATCATATTAATCGTTGGATAAAACACGGTTTTCGGGGGTGTCGGGGGGACTTTTTTCTAAAAGTCCCACTGACTCGCT
>CADBPE010000188.1 GCA_902796475.1 uncultured Ruminococcus sp. | reverse complement strand
CTAAGACTATTTTTGGTGCCCCGAAAAAGGTTGAGGAACCAAGCCGGGGGACATTTTGATTACTCCCACTCAATAGTAGCCGGAGGTTTGGAGGTTATGTCGTAGACTACGCGGTTGACGCTGCGGACTTCGTTTATGATACGGCTCGATATCTTCTCGAGTACATCGTATGGGAGACGCGCCCAATCGGCTGTCATAAAATCGGTCGTCGTTACTGCCCGGATCGCTATGGTGTTATCGTATGTCCTGCCATCACCCATTACTCCAACGCTCTTGATGCCTGTGAGTACAGCAAAATACTGCCCTACGCTTCGGGCAAGTCCGCTTGCTGCGATCTCTTCACGAAGGATCGCATCGGCGTCTTTGAGTATCTCCAGCTTTTCTTCTGTGATGTCACCCATTATGCGTATCGCAAGTCCGGGGCCTGGAAAAGGCTGTCTCCATACCAGAAATTCAGGTATGCCAAGCTCCAGTCCTGCCTGACGCACCTCGTCCTTGAAGAGATCACGCAGCGGCTCGATGATACCCTCGAAGCCTACGTCCTCGGGCAGACCGCCTACATTATGATGGCTCTTTATTACTGCCGCTTCTCCTGCGCCGCTCTCAACCACATCAGGATATATCGTACCCTGACAAAGATACTCTATCTTGCCAAGTTTCTTAGCTTCGTCCTCGAAAACACGGATAAACTCTTCGCCTATTATCTTACGCTTTGTTTCGGGATCGCTCACGCCTTCAAGCTTTGTAAGAAAACGCTCCTGCGCATTCACTCTTATAAGGTTCATATCGAACTGCTTGCGGAAAACATTTTCAACTTCGTCGCCCTCGTCCTTGCGGAGAAGTCCGTGATCGACAAATATACATGTGAGCTGCTTGCCGACCGCCTTATGCACAAGAAGCGCCGCGACCGATGAATCCACTCCGCCCGAAAGCGCGCAAAGCACCTTTTTGCTGCCGATCTTCTCCTTGAGCTGCTCTATGGTACTGCTTACAAAGGAGCTCATTTTCCACTCGGCTGTGCAGCCGCAGGCATTATACAGAAAATTCCTCAGGAAAAGCATTCCCTGCTCGGTGTGGTTGACCTCCGGGTGGAACTGCAGCGCAAAATACTTGTTTTTGATATCCTCCATGGCAGCCACCGGACAGCTCTCCGAAATAGCAGTTATTTTGAAGCCGTGCGGCACCTTTGAGATGTAATCGGTATGGCTCATCCATGTTACGGACTTTGCTTTTGCAGCGTGGAAGATGAGAGATGAAGTGTTGCACTCCACCTCGGTTTTGCCGTACTCTCTTGAGTCGCTTTTTTCCACCTTGCCGCCCAGGGACTGTGCCATAAGCTGCGCACCGTAGCAGATGCCAAGGATCGGAATGCCAAGGCGGAATATTGCAGGATCACACTTAGGCGCATTTTCTTCATAGGTGCTGTTGGGACCTCCTGAAAAAATTATGCCCATATAGCCTGCTTCTTTTATCTCTGCTGCTGTTATCTTGTATGATCTCAGTTCGCAGTACACGCTGCATTCACGCACTCTTCTTGCGATAAGCTGACTGTACTGTCCGCCGAAATCCATTATAAGAACAGATTCTTTTTTAATATCCATAAATGCTTCCTTCCCTTTTTAACAAAAATCAGGAAAAATCCGGGAATATCCCGTTCTGCGCGGCTCGGAGCCTGAGATCATTCGACCGTGACTGATTTTGCAAGATTGCGAGGCTTATCAATATCACAGCCCTTTGCGGACGCAACATAGTACGCAAACAGCTGCAGCGGTATCACTGCCAGCGACGGCAGCATCATGTTGCATATTTCCGGAATAAAGATGGTGTTCTGAGCTATGCCCGCCAACTCCTTGTGATTCTCGCATGCAAGACACAGCACGTTTGCGCCTCGTGTCTGTACCTCTTTGATATTGCTCACCGTTTTGGCAATAAGCGGCTCGTGAGTTGCAAGCGCTATTACCAGGGTACCCTTTTCTATAAGACTGATAGTTCCGTGCTTCAGCTCTCCGGCAGCATAAGCCTCCGAATGGATATATGATATCTCCTTGAGCTTGAGCGATCCTTCAAGCGACAGAGCATAGTCGATGTTCCTGCCGATGAAGAATATATCCTTGGAATTGAAAAGCTTTGAAGCAAGGTACTGTACCTGACTGCTGTTTTCAAGTATCATGCTGATCTTGTCGGGAATTGAAAGCAGCTCGGAAATATAGTACGAAGCCTTCTCCTCGCTGATTGTACCGAGCATTTCTCCGAAATATATAGCCATAAGATAAATGACCGCAAGCTGGGCGCTGTACGCCTTGGTGGTTGCAACGGCTATTTCCGGACCCGCCCAGGTGTATATAACGTCATCAGACTCCGTGGCGATGGCGCTGCCTACCACATTCACTACCGATATCACATGTGAGCCTCTGCGCTGAGCTTCCTTCATAGCTTCCTTGGTGTCGGCTGTTTCGCCGGACTGACTTATTACTATGGTAAGTGTCTTGTCATCTACGATAGGATCACGGTAACGGAACTCGGACGCAAGATCGGCTTCTACCGGCTTGCGCAGTATCTTCTCAAAAATGTACTTTGCCACAACGCCCACATGATATGCCGAACCGCATGCAAGTATATTTATCTTGCTGATCGAACGGAGCTGTTCCGGAGTCAGGCTTATCTCGTCAAGAACGACTCTGCCGTTTTTGATGCGGGGTGAAACGGTGTCGTGAATGACCTTGGGCTGCTCCATTATCTCCTTAAACATGAAATGCTCATAGCCGCCCTTTTCAGCCGCGTCTATACTCCAGCTGACAGTTTCGATATCCTTGTGTATCTCTTCCTTGTCGGTGTTGATTATCTTTATGCTGTCACGGCGGAGAATGGCTATCTCGTTGTTTTCCAAACGATAGATGCTGTTGGTTTTTGCCAGAATAGCGGGAATATCCGAAGCAATATAGTTTTCGCCCTGACCGATGCCTATTATAAGCGGGCTTTCCTTTCGCACTGCAATTATCCTGTCGGGATCGTCGCAGCTTATCACGCCAAGCGCATAAGAGCCGTCAAGACGGGCAAGCACCTGAATTATTGCGTCGATAAGGTCGCCCTTGTAAAAATATTCGATAAGCTGGGCAATGACCTCGGTATCGGTCATGGAGCGGAAGGTCATGCCCTTTGAGATAAGGTATTCTTTAAGCTGTAAATAGTTTTCGATTATGCCGTTGTGTACCACCGCAAACCTGCCGGAATCGCTGAGATGCGGGTGAGCGTTCACGTCTGAAGGCTCACCGTGAGTCGCCCATCTTGTGTGGCCGATCCCTACGGTCCCGCTCACAGCACTGCCGTTTTCGGTAAGCTTTTTCAGCTCCTGAAGCTTGCCCTTTGCCTTTTTAACAATAAGCTCTTTGCCGTTGTGCAGACATATTCCTGCGGAATCATAGCCGCGGTACTCTAACTTTTCCAGACCCTTGAGCAAAAACGGAGCGGCCTGCTCATAGCCGATATAACCTACTATGCCACACATTAAAATATCTCCTCCAGACTTAGCGGTAGATGATATCCTCTCTCTTGGGACCGTTTGATACCATTGTAAATGGAACTCCTACTGCCTTCTCGGCAAATTCTATATATCTGCGGCAGTTTTCGGGAAGATCCTCATATTTTTTGATCCCTCTTATGTCGCACTTCCAGCCGGGAAGGACTTCTAATACAGGCTTTGCTCTTTTAAGCTTTGTGGTTGACGGGAAGTAGTCTATCCTTTCGCCGTCAAGCTCATAAGCTACGCATACCGGTATCTCGTCAAGATAGCCAAGAGCGTCAAGAACGGTAAATGCCACCTGTGTTGCGCCCTGTACCTTACAGCCGTAGCGTGTTGCGACAAGATCGAGCCAGCCCATTCTTCTGGGACGTCCCGTAGTAGCTCCGTACTCGCCGCCGTCGCCGCCGCGCCTTCTCAGTTCGTCAGCCTCTTCACCGAAGATCTCGCTTACGAACTCGCCTGCGCCTACTGCGCTTGAATATGCCTTTACTACTGTGATTATGTCCTTGATCTCATAGGGCGGTATGCCGCCTGCGCCCACTGCGCCGTATCCGGCAATAGTGTTTGACGATGTTACCATTGGATAAATGCCGAAATCGGTATCTTTGAGTGAACCGAGCTGACCTTCAAGAAGGATATCCTTGCCCTCTCTTACAGCATCGTTTACAATGTCGAAGGTATTTGCCGCATAAGGCGCAAGAGCCTCTCTGTATTCCATCAGCTTTGCGAACATTTCCTCAGCGCTGATAGGATCCTTATGGTACACGTTTTTAACGATAGAATTCTTTACTTCAAGTATACGCTCCAGCTTCTCTTTAAGACCTGCTTCATCGTCATAAAGTTCGTTTACCTGAAAGCCGATCTTTGAGAATTTATCGGAATAGAACGGAGCTATGCCCGACTTTGTTGAGCCGAAGCTTTTTCCGCCCAGTCTTTCCTCCTCGTAGCAGTCGAAAAGCTTGTGATATGGCATAACTATCTGTGCCCTGTCAGAAACAAGTATCTTCGGCATAGGTACTCCCTTATCCACGAGATCCTTTATTTCCTTCACAAGGTTTTCTACGCTCAGTGCAACGCCGTTGCCTATCACGTTTATAATGCTGTTATTGAATACGCCCGAAGGAAGCTGATGCAGCGCAAACTTGCCGTAATTATTGATTATGGTATGTCCTGCGTTGCTGCCGCCCTGGAACCTTATCACCATGTCCGACTTCTGCGCCAGAACGTCCGTGATCTTGCCCTTGCCTTCATCTCCCCAGTTCGCGCCTACTATTGCTCTTACCATTCTGTTTTCATCCTTTCTATGTGTATTCTTGAGGGCGCTGCCCTCAAACTCCCGCCAGGGACGCTGTCCCTGGACCCGTTATGGGGGTCATTTATTCCTGCCGGAATGTTGTCCGCTATCCGGCGCTTGAATTTTGATCCGGGGGTTTTTGCGGAGAGTTTATAATTTATCTTTTAACTATTAACATTTAACTTTTAATTTAAGCTTGAAGCTTCTTCGGTCATACGTTGATCTCGGCTTTTTCGGTTTCAAGAGTTTCATAGGGCGCGAGTGCAGGCTCAACTACCTCTGCAAGGAAATCATCTGTCTGCTGCGGCGCACGTCCGACGTATTTCTCCGGACGGCAGATCTCATTGAGCTGATCGAGTGTCTTGCCGAATGCGGGATCGGCTGCGATCTTTTCAAGCAGATCATTCCTTCCGCCGCTGCTCTTTATCTCCTGTGAAAGACTTCTTATCTTCTCGTGAAGCTCCTGACGGTTGCCGCCGGCTTTTACTGCGTCCATCATAATATTTTCGGTCATCATAAAGGGCAGCTCGTTCATCAGGTGAGCTGTGATAGCGCCCTTATAAACCACAAGACCGTCGCTTACATTTATATAAAGGTTGAGTATCGCATCTACCGCAAGGAAGGCCTCCGGTACGCTCAGACGCTTGTTTGCCGAGTCGTCAAGTGTTCTCTCGAACCACTGTGTAGCCGCTGTGATATAGGGGTTGAGTACGTCTATCATAACATATCGTGACAGTGAGGTCATGCGCTCCGATCTCATGGGATTGCGCTTGTATGCCATTGCGCTCGAACCGATCTGGCTCTTCTCAAACGGCTCCTCTACCTCTTTAAGGTGCTGGAGAAGTCTTATGTCGTTGGAGAACTTTGATGCGCTCTGTGCGATACCGGCAAGAACATTTACAACACGGCTGTCAAGCTTTCTGGAATATGTCTGACCCGAAACGGCAAAGCAGTCTGAGAAGCCCATCTTCTGCGCTATGAGCTTGTCTATCTGCTTGCACTTCTCATGGTCGCCGTCGAACAGTTCAAGGAAGCTTGCCTGTGTGCCCGTTGTGCCCTTACAGCCAAGGAGCTTCATGGTAGAGAGAACGTATCTCACGTCTTCAAGATCCATAAGAAGATCCTGTATCCAGAGTGTGGCTCTTTTCCCGACTGTTGTGGGCTGCGCCGGCTGGAAGTGTGTAAACGCAAGTGTGGGAAGATCCTTATATTTATCCGCAAATTTTGAAAGCTGGCGGATAACGCTTACAAGCTTCTTCTCCACGATCTTCAGCGCCTCGGTCATAATGATGACATCGGTATTGTCGCCCACATAGCATGATGTCGCGCCCAGATGGATAATGCCCGCCGCTTTGGGGCACTGCATTCCGTAAGCGTACACATGTGACATTACGTCATGGCGCACTACCTTTTCACGTTCCTCTGCGACCTCATAGTTTATATCATCGGCATGCGCTTTAAGCTCGTCTATTTGCTCCTGTGTGATATTCAGACCAAGCTCATGCTCAGCCTCCGCAAGAGCTATCCAGAGTTTTCTCCATGTCTTGAACTTCATATCAGGAGAAAATATGTATTTCATTTCCTTATCCGCATATCTTGAAGAAAGCGGTGATTCGTATGTATCTCTCATTATGATCTTTACCTTTCTGATAGAGTTGAATGCTGAGAGCTGACACTGTTTTATGCGTACCGCAGCGCCCTGATGTGTCCGAAAGCCGTTATGCCGTTTTGGGCATTGTAAAAGCCGCTGCTCAGGTTTCGTCCTTTCCTACGCAGGTCTTACCCTGTTCGGGCAGTTTTCTGTCAAAGTTTACGCCGCCGCGCTCCTTGCCTGCAAGCATCTTCTCCGGTATCTTTGTCGGGTATTTGCCCGAAAAACACGCATCACAGAATCCGCTGCATCTTCCGCCGAGCATCTCGCCAAGCTTATCAGGCGGCAGAAATCCCAGCGTATCGGCTCCGGTAAGCTCGCATATCTCATCAATGGTGTGCTTTACGGCTATAAGCTCGTCCCTTGACGGAATATCGGTACCGTAAAAACACGGCCAGATAAACGGCGGTGAGCTTATTCTGAGGTGAACTTCCTTTGCACCGGCATTCCTCAGCATCTTTACGATCCTGTCGCAGGTCGTGCCGCGCACAATGGAGTCGTCAATGACTACAACACGCTTATCCTTCAGCACCGATGCCAGCGGATTGAGCTTCAGCTTTACTGAGCTTGCCCTTTCCTTCTGAGTGGGCTTGATGAACGTGCGGCCTATGTAGCCGTTCTTGACAATGCCCTTTTCGTAAGGTATCCCGGATTCCTCGCTGTAGCCTATCGCCGCATCTATGCCCGATTCGGGTACGCCTATGACGATATCGGCATCAACCGGAAATTCCCTTGCAAGTATCCTTCCCGCAGCCTTTCGTGATTCGTATACGCTTATGCCGTCGATCTCTGAATCGGTGCGGGCAAAATATATATATTCAAACACGCAGAGAGATTTTTTCTCTGCTGCCGGCATATTCGTTTTTATTGATTCGATCCCTTTTTTGCCTGCAACGATTATCTCGCCCGGCTCAACGTCACGCACAAACTCGGCGCCGCATGCGGCAAGTGCGCAGCTCTCCGAAGCAAACACTACGGAATCGCCTACCCTGCCCATGCAAAGCGGACGGAAACCGTGAGGATCTCTTGCGGCTATGAGCTTTTCTGGACTCATTACCAGCAGAGAATAGGCGCCCTCGATCTGTTTCATGGTGCGTGCAACAGCCTCTTCGACAGAGCCCGCCTTGATACGCTCTCTTGCGATAAGATAAGCTATCGCCTCAGAGTCAATGGTGGTCTGGAATATTGCGCCTCTCGTTTCAAGTTCACGCCGTATCTCGTAGGCGTTTGTAAGGTTGCCGTTATGGGCTATTGCGAGAGTACCCTTTACATAACGCATAACAAGCGGCTGTGAGTTTTCCCGCACACTGCCGCCTGCCGTTGAATACCTGACGTGAGATATCGCCATCCGGCCTGTCAGACTATTGAGTATCTCGTTGCTGAAAACCTCGCTGACAAGCCCCATATTTTTATATCCGGAAATAACGCCTCTGTCGTTCACTGATATGCCGCAGCTTTCCTGACCTCTGTGCTGAAGCGCAAGAAGTCCGTTATAGCAGGCATAGGCAGGCGCAATGCTGTCATTTCCATATATTCCGAATACGCCGCATTCCTCATGCAGCTCTTCGCTGAACCAGTTTTCCTGTTCAATACTACTATTCAAATAATTCACTCTCCAAGCAGGCAGCAGCGCTTTTCAGAACAAGCAGCCGCACTATGTACCTTGCGAAAAACATCAAACAGCCGTTTGCAGCCGTCTGAACAGATAAATCATATTGATGACCCTCTCCCTGCCGGTCCATTGTTCGCGTTGATAGCTGACCCGCACCAAAATAAACGCATCGCAGCGCAGAGCCTGCGCTCCCGATTTCGCAATGTTAGTTTACTCTTTCGGAAACAAACGTATCGCGGCGCTTACTATATTCCAGCCGCGGACAATTACATTTCCGCCTGTTTATCTGCGAACGCGAAATCGGGAGCGGCAGCTTGCCGCCGCAGCGCGGCTCTTACTATATTCAAGGTATAGACAGGGAAAGGGGTAATCTCAGCTTTCTGACTTTTATCTTTTATCCTTCAGGATAAAGATCACTTTCCAAGACCGATCCTTCTCATCATTTCTGCATAAGCCTCTTCTACGTTGCCGAGGTCACGTCTGAAACGATCCTTGTCAAGCTTCTCGTGGGTCTTGATATCCCAGAAACGGCAGGTGTCGGGTGAGATCTCGTCAGCAAGAACGATAGTTCCGTCGCTTGTCTTACCGAACTCAAGCTTGAAGTCGATAAGCTCTACGCCTACGCTCTTGAAGAACTCTACCATATACTGATCTATTTTGAGAGCGAGATCGCTTATGGTCTGAATGTCCTCCATTGTTGCGGCGCCGATAGCCACTGCATGATAAGAGTTGATGAGCGGATCGCCCAGAGCGTCATCCTTGTAGGAGAACTCAAGAACGGTGCATTTCAGCTCGGTACCCTCTTCAAGACCAAGACGCTTTGCCATAGAGCCGGCAGCCTTGTTTCTGATGATTACTTCCAGGGGAACGATCTTTACCTTCTTAACGATGGTCTCTCTGTCGCTTACCTCCTCAACGAAGTGAGTAGGGATACCCTTCTCCTGAAGGAGCTTGAACATAAAGTTTGACATTCTGTTGTTTACTACGCCCTTACCGGTGATCGTACCCTTTTTAAGACCGTTGAATGCCGTTGCGTCGTCCTTATACTCCACCATGCAATAGTCAGGATCATCCATTGCATAGACCTTTTTTGCCTTGCCTTCGTAGATAAGCTCTTTCTTTTCCATTTTTGATTTCCCCTTCCGAAAATTTAGTCTCAGGTGAGAATTTTTCCGGCTCGCCCCTCATGCAAAAAGCCTTTGAAAACGGCTTATTCTGCCGTTTTTTTCAGGACAGCCAAAAACACTTTTAATTATACAACCCTGCGCACATTTTAGCAAGTGAGTTGAGAGCAACATTTGTTTTTTTGACGTTTACAACATTATTTATGCCTGTTTTAATGTTATTTTCTGCTTTTTGTACAAAGAGCAAAATCATGCCTGCCTATGCCCCATTTGCCATTGTTGAATATGTACACTTATTTCCTGAAATGTAGATTATTTAGCACTATATTGTGCATTTTTTTAAAGCCTCTCGGCTGCCGGACTGGCTTTGTATTGTCGGTTTTTGCATTTTCAGCGCTTCAATCCTGCAAAAAACACGAAATTGCCTCTTGATTATGCAAAAAGGTTGTGCTAAAATAAATCTTGCAGCCGAAAATCTTGTATTTTCATTCAGACTGCCATTTATATGCGTTGTTTTTATAAATTTATTTTTTTAAGGAGTGGCAAAATCATGTCATACGTTAGCGAGCAGCTTGAAAAGCTGGCAGCAAAAAACCCGAATCAGCCTGAATTCCTTCAGACTGCAACAGAGGTTCTTACCTCACTGGAGCCTGTATTCGAGGCTAACCCCCAGTACGAGAAGATGGCTCTCATCGAGAGGATCACAGAGCCTGAGAGACAGATCATGTTCAGAGTTCCCTGGGTGGACGACAACGGCAAGGTGCAGGTAAACCGCGGCTTCCGTGTACAGTTCAACAGCGCTCTTGGTCCGTATAAGGGCGGTCTTCGTTTCGCTCCCAACGTAAACATCAGCATCATCAAGTTCCTCGGTTTCGAGCAGATCTTCAAGAACTCTCTTACAGGTCTTCCGATCGGCGGCGGTAAGGGCGGCGCTGACTTCGATCCTAACGGCAAGTCAGACATGGAGATCATGAGATTCTGTCAGTCCTTTATTACAGAGCTTTACAGACATATCGGTCCGAATACTGACGTTCCCGCCGGTGACCTTG
>CADBPE010000187.1 GCA_902796475.1 uncultured Ruminococcus sp. | reverse complement strand
GTAAGAACCGCGATCGGTTTATTTCAGCATGAGTAAACTAACATCGCGAACACGGGTGCGGCAGCTTGCCGCCGCAGGCTCTGCGCCAAGCGCCGGTATAAGCGGAAAATTATTTTCTTGTACTGCGGCCGGCTTTATGATATGATTATTCTATACCATAACAGCAAAAGGGGCGAGAGCTATGCCATCATTATATGAAAACTCGGAAAAACAGCAGAGGGCGCTGCTTGTAGGTGTTGATACCGGCGATTTTGACTGCGAAAGCTCAATGAAGGAGCTGCGGGAGCTTGTAAAAAGCGCCGGCGCCGAACCGGCAGCGTCTATGGTGCAAAAGCGCGACAAGCCGGATTCTGCAACCTGTATCGGTTCGGGCAGACTTGAAGAAATAACGGATTTCTGCGCTCAGAACGAAATAGACTTCATTGTCTTTGATACCGAGCTTACGCCGACACAGATACGAAATATTGAAGCGGCTACGGATGTGAGAACGATAGACCGCACTATGCTGATACTTGATATTTTTGCCATTCGCGCAAGGTCGAATGAGGGCAAGCTGCAAGTAGAGCTTGCGCAGCTTAAATATCTGCTGCCCAGACTTTCAGGCAAGGGCAAGGAAATGTCACGTCTTGGCGGCGGTGTGGGAACAAGGGGTCCCGGCGAAACAAAGCTTGAAACTGACAAGAGACACATCCGCAGAAGAATAGAATATCTGAAAGAGCAGCTTTCGGAAATGACCGACAGACGTGAGCGGCACCGTGAACGCCGGCGCAAGGACGGCATAATAACCGTTGCTATCGTAGGATATACCAATGCGGGCAAGTCTACACTGATGAATACGCTTACTCAGGCTGGCGTTTTGTCCGAGGATAAGCTTTTTGCAACGCTTGATCCGACATCGAGGGCCTTGAAGCTTCCCTGTGGGATATCCGTTATGATGATAGATACCGTCGGTCTGGTGCGCAGACTGCCGCATCATCTTGTTGAGGCTTTCAAGTCTACGCTTGAGGAGGCTGCGGATGCCGATATTATTCTTAATGTGTGCGATGCGTCAAGTGAGGAATACCGCCTGCATCTTGATGTGACCTGCTCTCTTCTGCGTGAACTTGGATGTACCGACAGACCTATAATATCTGTTTTCAATAAATGCGATCTGGTCGAGGATCCGGAAGATCTTCCTCGTGACCGTGACAGTGTGCATATATGCGCAAAGCTTGGCAAGGGCATAGACGGGCTGCTTGCGGCAGTTGAAAATAATCTTCCGGTTAAGCTGAAAAGGTTCAGACTTATGATACCTTTTGATAAGGCTGCTCTGCTTTCAACGCTGCGTTCTGCGGGAGCATTGCAGAGCGAGGAATACACAGCCGAAGGGATCGCGGCGGAGGCGCTTGTGGAGGAGCCTATGTGGCACAAGGTGGAGCCATACGAGGTAAAGTCCTGATAAACCTGTTAACGATACTGTAAAAAGTCGCTTGGACATGATCTTGAATGGCGAAAAACTGTTATTGCGCTACTTGACAAGTGATGTCGGATTTTGTATATTTTAGATGTACAATGATCCTGCTGTGAAAGGAAGATGAAAATGGATAAGAGGTCTTTTGAGAACGAACTGAGGTCCCATCTTGCGGATATGCCCAAGAGCACCATTGACAGATACATAGAAAGCTATTCTACTGTTATTGAAGGAATGACAGACAGCGGAATAAGCGAGGAGCAGGCTGTGGCGTCTATGGGTGATCCGGCGGTACTTGCCGCAAGGATACGCAGGTCTGCCGACAGTGTAAATACATCCTACGGACAGGGAACGGACGGCGGTTCTTCTTACAAAAATGACTGGTCTGACATAAACGATTCTATTTATAATCCAGGCAATAATAATTCCAACTATGGCGACGGCTTTGACGCTGCGGAGCCCCAAGGCAATAATAACGCATACGGAGCCGGCTTTAACTCCAATGAGTTACGCAGCTCAGATCCCGTAAGAACAAGCGGCAATTATGAAAACGTATCCGGAACTGTCAGGAACGCGCAGGATATTAACAACGGTTATAGCGCTGTTAATGCGCCAAGGAAAGTAAATACTGAGAGGATCCTAGTGATCGTTATAGCCTGTATTTTGTTCCTGCCGGCGCTGATCGGCATGTATTGCGCGGCGGTGGGTATCTGCATTGCAGGTGTGGCGATATTCGGCGCCGGATTCTGGCCGCTGTTTTCCAACGCTGCAATGATGGGCGTTCTGGCGCTTGGCGTCGGTATGCTGTTAGTGGGAATATCAATGCTTATGATGATGGGTCTTAACAGGCTTATAAAGCTTGTGACAGGACATTATCACCTTATAAAGTGAGCGGCTGAGCGGAGGAGGTAAGACTATGAAAACAAAAACCAAGGTCGGACTTATAGCTTCAATATCCATGATAGTTATTGGTACCGGCATGATAGCCGCTTCGCTGTCGAGCGTCGGCTGGAATTGGACCGGTCTGTTCCATGACAGCCGTGAGAAGCGTGTGGTCGGTGTGGAAAAGCCCTACACAAGTGTAGTGGTAAATACAGCTGCCGACAGCATAGAGCTGGATTATTCTCCTGACAACAAGGAAACTGTGGTTGAGCTTTACGATAACGAGGCATATCCCTATGATGTTTATGTTTCGGATGACACACTGTTTATTGTTATGAAAGAGGAAGGGTTTTCATTCAACAATTTTTTTACCGACGGTATTGCCGGCAGAAAAGTGACTGTCAAGCTTGTGGGCGGAGAATATGATGTAGTAAATGTCAGGACCGGCATCGGCAACATAGATGTAAAGGGAAGCATGTATGTAAACAGATTTATTTCCGAAACAGGCATAGGGGATATTGATGTTGCGAAAACTGTTGCGATAGACAAATTGAATGCAAAAACCGGAATAGGCGGTATATCCGTACCAAAGGCAAGCGGTCTTACGGAACTGCAGACCGGAATCGGCAACATTCGCACAGATGCTTATAAGGATCGCAGCGGGAATTTGAGCATCCACACGGGCATAGGCAAGGCATACGCTCAATAATATGATAAACAGACCGGCGGGGAGATGATCTCTGCCGGTTTTTGAATGAGTGGATCTTCTGCGTCAGCATTTGAAAGCGCTCATTCAAAAACCCTTGGTAATTTTAAATAAACTATTTCTTTCTTCGACATTATGTGATATAATAAACAGGGCATCGCAATATGCCTGATTTCACAAAAAAAGAGGTACTGCCTTATGAAAAGAGAATATGACGTTCTTATTGTCGGTTCGGGCGCCGCAGGTCTTTATGCCGCGCTGCAATTCCCCGAAAATGTCAGCGTACTGGTTATTTCCAAAAGAGAGCTTACCCTTTCAAATTCATCGCTGGCACAGGGCGGAGTAGCTGCTGTTCTCGACAAAAGCAACGATAACTTTAAGCTGCACATCGCAGATACACTCATCGCAGGCAAATATAAGAATAACCTTGAAGCTATTGAGGTACTGGTCTCGGAGGGTCCCTCTGACGTGCTGAAGCTCAAGGAAATGGGCGTTGCCTTCGATCTTGACGAGCGCGGCAGGCTTCAGATGACGCTTGAAGCCGGTCACTCCAGACACCGCATAGTACACCATAAGGATTCTACGGGACGCGCTATTGTTGATGTTCTTATCGACAAGGTGCGCACCCACAAAAATATAGATATCTATGACAATACCATGCTCTATAAGCTGGATAAGAATGAAAAAGGCTTTTATGCGGGTCTTTTGCTCGCTGACGGTACCTCTCGCGTAATAGCTGCGCATTACTGCATTCTTGCTTCGGGCGGTATCGGCAGAGTGTACCAGTATACGACAAATTCGGCTATCGCTACCGGTGACGGCATTACTCTGGCGTTTATGCTGGGCGCGCGCATAAAGCACCTCAGCAGGATACAGTTCCACCCCACTGCCTTTGCTGCCGAAAATGACCGTGAAAGATTCCTCATAAGCGAGGCAGTACGAGGAGAGGGCGCTGTGCTGCTCAACTGTGACGGCGAGCGCTTTGCGTTTAAGTATGACGAAAGAGGCGAGCTTGCGCCCCGTGATGTAGTTTCCAATGCGATCATGCTTGAATCTATGGCAAAGGGCAACGAGAAGTTCTATCTGGATATAACGCATAAGGATCCCGAATTTGTAAAGAAGCGTTTCCCGATGATCTATGAGAAATGCCTTGAGGAAAATATTGATATTACCAAGCAGTGGATACCCGTTTTCCCGTGTCAGCACTATCTGATGGGCGGAATAGACGTTGATCTCTATGCCCGCACAACCGTAGACAGACTTTATGCGGCAGGCGAATGCTCACATACAGGTGTTCACGGCGCAAACCGTCTTGCAAGCAATTCGCTGCTTGAAGCTCTTGTTTTCTCACGCAGGGCTGCAAACGACATAACCGAAAAGCTTGGCAGAGAGGACAACACTCCTTTCGGAGAGTTCACCGAGCATGAGGATCTCAGCGGCAGAACAATGCCTCACGGTTTCCGTACAGAGATACGCAGGCTTATGCAGGAAACTTACTTTGTTATCCCCAAGCCGGAGCTTATCCCCGAAAGCCTGAAGAGAGCCAAGGAGATACTTACCGATCTGACCGGCGGAGAGTATGAGACAGACCATAACTTTGTTGAAGCCCGCAGTCTTGCCACGGTTGCCTGCATCGTTCTTGAAGAGGTGCTCAGAAAGAATGATGAGCAGCAGTAATATGATCTGCATTTGAACTATCCATTTAAGGAGGAGCTTTACGAAAATGATCCTGAACAAATTCTATCTTGACGAGCTGATAAAAACGGCTCTGCTTGAGGATATAAACTACTGCGATGTTACCACCGATAATCTTATTCCCGAAAATCAGCAAAGCGACGGCAACTTTACATCAAAAGCGGACGGCATTATCTGCGGTGTAGAGGCTGCGCTCAGAGTTTTTGAACTGCTTGATGACACTCTCAAATATGAGATTTTCAAAAAGGACGGCGACAGTGTGAGCAAGGGCGATATAATCCTCACGCTCAGCGGCAAAACAAGAGCTTTGCTGAAGGGCGAGAGGACGGCTCTTAACCTGATACAGCACATGAGCGGCATTGCTACTGCAGCTAACCGTTATGTGAAGATAGTAGAGGGCACCAACGCATCAATAGCCGATACAAGAAAGACTCTGCCGGGTCTGCGCGCCCTTCAGAAGTACGCTGTTGTAACAGGCGGCGCCAAAAACCACCGCTTCAATCTTTCCGATGCCGCCATGCTCAAGGATAATCATATTGACGCAGCCGGCGGCATTACCAAGGCCATTACCGAGCTTCGCAAAAAGCTTGGTCACATGACAAAGATAGAGGTCGAGACACGCAGTCTTGATGAGCTTCGTGAGGCTCTTGAAGCAAAGGCGGATATTATCATGCTTGACAATATGAGCCCCGAGCTGATGAAGCAGGCTGTTGAGATAACCGCAGGCAGGGCAGTGCTTGAAGCGTCCGGCGGTATTACGGATGAGACCCTGAGAGCCGTTGCCGAAAGCGGCGTAGACATCATTTCGATAGGCGCGCTTACTCATTCGGTAAAGGCGTTTGACATTTCCATGTACATAAAGTGATACCTGAATCAGTGAAACTAACAAAGGAATAAACACAAAAGTTTCGCTCAAGGCGGCAAGCTGCCGCCCCCGTGTTCGCGTTCACAGATAAACAGGCGGAAATGTAATTACCCGCGCCCAAAAATATCAAGCAAAAAACCACAACACAAAAGTTTCGCTCAAGCCTTTTCAAAGGCTTGCAGGATCCAAGGACAGAG
>CADBPE010000186.1 GCA_902796475.1 uncultured Ruminococcus sp. | reverse complement strand
CCTATATATCTCACACTGTCCGGTATGTCGATCTTGGGAAAATTTCTGCAGTATTTAAACGCAGCATCTCCGATATACTCCAGCGTATCAGGCAGTATCACCTTCATCAGATCGTTTTTTGAATAGAACGCTTCTTTAGAGATAGCCTTGGTGCCTTTCTTTACTCTTATGACCGTGTCCGTAGTGATCGTTCCTTTATATTCAATAAGCACCCTGCCGGCATAAATATTACCCTCCGGCTGACCGATGCGCCATTTTGTGTTGGAAAAAGCATCCTTCCCGACATCCCTCAGACTGTCCGGAAAACGTATATCCGAAAGCTCCGTACAGCCATAGAAGGCGTTTTTTTCTATGGATATCAGACCGTCCGGCAGCTCGATCTTTTTAAGACACTTGCATTGCTCGAAGGCCTCTTCGTCTATTGATATGAGGTTTTTGGAAAAGCTTACGGTTTCAAGGTTTTCGCATCCGTAGAATGCATTGATGCCTATTGAAGTCAGGGTGTCAGGCAGAACGACCTTTCTTATGTTCTTATTCCCTTTGAAAGCCCAGAATATGCTTGTAACAGGCATACCGTTTATCATTGAAGGAATAACGACCTCGTCCGCAGCGTTTATGACGCTGAAAATGCTGACACTGCCGTCCAAATTGAAACTGTAACTAAATGTCGGGCCGTATGCGTCAGGATTATACTCATAATCCGCCGCTTTGACAGGTGGCATGACCTGCGCCGTAATAAACACACCGCAGAACACAAGTATCGAAAGTACAAGTGAACATATCTTTTTCGTTATTTTGGTTTTCATAGCTTTACACTCCTTTTTTATGTTTGGATTTTGCATATCTGACACAAATACAGGACATTATGAACGACACCGCCATTGTAAGGAGAAAGAATAAGGTGTTCTCCGTTCCGCCTGTTGAGGGGGCTTTTTCATAAGCGTTATCATTGATATCTGATTTTTCGGTTTCTGTTGTTTGCGTTCTGCTTTTCGCGTCGTCTGAGCTTACCTTTTCCGGTGTATGTGATTCCGCATTGGCAGATGTTTCTTTTGACATTTCTGGCATATCTTCGGATATATTCGTTTCTGTATCGGAAATATCGTCTTTGTAATATGATATCTCTGATTCTTCAACCGGTATATTTGTCTTACTATCCGAAACATCCTGTTTTTCTTCGGACGTTTCGGAAATATTTTTGTCCTCGACCGTTATATCAATTTTTGTGATAATTCCGTCCTCGTTTTTTGCGGTAATTGTCGCCTGTCCTGCGCCTACGGCGGTGATCTTTCCGTCATTCCGTACGACCGCAACATTTTCGTTGTCGCTTTCCCATATTATTGTTCCTGTAAAGACCATAGCGGAAGAAAGATATACTTCGGTATCGATCATCATTATTACCGGCTCACCGACAGCGTAAAAGCTGTTGATGCCATTTGAGTATTCAGCTCCGAATCTCATTTGGACAGACAGTCCGTTTTCCGTTTCCGCAGTAATGACCGCAATGCCTGTGCCGTATTTTCCGTGTGTTATGACCGGTCTGACGATACCTTTATCAACAACGGCGATGCTTTCGTCCGAGCTTGACCATTTTATCTTTTTTTCTGTGACATTATCCGGGGTAAGTATTGGAATAAGCCTGAAGGAATGTTTAGCCTCAGCGGGATCTGTACGCTGATATAAAAGTCTTATGTCAGCAGGATAGACACGTTCACTCTCAAAGACATGAAACTCAAAACCATTTTCCGCATATTCCTGCGCTTTGCTGTCAGGGCTTGAGATGATGACCAGATCGTTGCTTTTCTTTTCTACGCCGTTACTGTAATAAAAGCCGGCCGCCCGATCGTCAAATTCCGTATCGCCACCAAGAACGATAAGCTCCTTCAAGGGAACGCCGGCATATTGATAAATTGAGTAAAATGCCCGGCTTCTTAAATGCTTTACCGTTGACGGCAGCGTAATGCTGTGAAGCTCACTGCACCGATCAAAGGCATAGCTGTCTATTTCCTCAAGACCCTCATTAAGCGTAACGTTTTTGAACCCGCAGCCGGAGAAGGCGCGCTGAGGAATGATCCGTATTCCTGCCGGTATCTCAATGCTTTCAAGGGAACGGCAATTAACGAAAGCATACTCGCCAAACTCTGTCAGACCCTCCGGAAGAATGATACCGCTGAGCAATGGACAGCTGCGAAATGCGTTACAGCCGATCCTTTTTATACTGTCGGGTATCCTGACGGTTTCAAGCGCAGGATCGTAGGCAAAAAGCCAGTCGCTTATTTCTTCAAGCCCCTCCGGAAGCACTACCTCAGTCAGAGAAGAGCAGAAGCTGAACGCTCCGCTTTCGATTGTTTCGATACCGTCGCTCAATTTTATACTTCTGAGTGTCTGACAATTTTCAAACGCTTCTTTTCTTATACAGACAACGCTTTTTCCGTCTATCTGCGCCGGAACGGTAATATCCCCCTGATCTCCCGTAAAGCCGGTTACAGCGATGCCTCCAGGGCAGTCTTCATAGGTGAAAAGCGACAAGGGAGTATTGTCATCATCGTTTTCATGGTCGTCAGAAACCTCTCCGCTGTCGTTTTGTTCTGCATATACATTAAAATTCAGAGTGTTTTCGTTTGCTGCTTTTAATAATATTGCTCCAAAAGCGCACAGTATTGCTCCCGTAAGCAAAAAAGAGCATATCTTCATTTTCTTTTGTTT
Organism: uncultured Ruminococcus sp.; assembly: GCA_902796475.1. GTDB lineage: Bacteria > Bacillota > Clostridia > Oscillospirales > Acutalibacteraceae > UBA1213. The sequence goes on along the minus strand of CADBPE010000186.1, from coordinate 1,930 downwards.
GTTTTTCATTCCGATACCTCCATAGAATGTTGATCTTCCGTTAGTCAGCCTTGGTCTGGCTCTATCCCTAAAAGCTTTCTCCACTCGTCTGTGAAAAAGGTTATTTTTATTTCCGTGATAGAAAGTCCGTTTTGTGTAATATCGGCTTTTATGCAAAGTGCGGGATGCTCACCGCTGTTGTCTAATGTGACGGCAAAGCTGTTTACGGTTGCTTCCGGAAAATGGTTTTCGATCAGGAGCTTTGCCGTCTTTTCAAGATCAAGACAGTTCCCGCTTTCCGGGTCTGCTATACCGCAAAGGATACCGTTTTCATCAAAGTGGTAGATATAGGCGCTGTCCTCATAGATCATATCATTCAAAGATACTTTTCCGAGCATTAATTCAAGTTCCTCATCAGTCCTTGCTGATAAAGCAAGACTATGCGGCTGTACGCTTTTTATCGGAATATCATCTGATAAGGCTGTATTATAGACATTGGATGTCTGCTCATCTCCGATATTTACAGACATATTTATTATATATATCGTGGAAGCAGCTGCGAGAAGAATAACTGACGCTAAAGCAGCAAAAGTATAATTTGTCGAAAAGCCTCGTGATCTCCGCTTTGGTCGCTGTCTGATATCAGGTATGCTTTGCACTCTGCTGTAAACCTTTTCCCAAAGGTCAGGCATTTTGATGGCGTTCAGTTCGTTCTCGAATAATTCAAGCGCATGGCTCTCATTCATATTGACCCTCCTTTTCTCTGTAAAATTTTTTCAGCTTCTTTATCGCGTAATCGTAAACTGATCTTGCTCTCACACGCGATATACCAAGTATCTTTGCACATTCGGGGATAGTCAGTCCTTCTATTTTGCACAGGATGATTATGCGCAGCTCGTTATCGTCAAGCACTCTGACAGCTTCGATTTCGTTCAAAGGCGTTTCTATACTTTCTGTCTGGTCGGCGGAAAACAGCTTATCTTTGTATAGATCAATATCGTCCTTCCGTGAAAAATGCTCGTCTTTGAGCGCTTTTATACAGCAGTTCTTTACAACGGTGAACAGCCAGCTTTTTGCTTTTCTTACCCTTTTATTTCCGGAGTACAGAATAATACTGAGAAAAGCTTCCTGAACGGCTTCTTCAGCCAGATATGAATACTTTACGACAGACAGCGCAAATCTGTACATATGAGATGCGCAGACATTGTAAAGCTCTCGAAAAGCATCTTCATCGCCGCTGTATATTCTTTCAAGGATCTGACTCAGAATTTCTTCATCTATCATATCCGATGGCAATTTATCCGCCTCCTTTATAAGAAAGTAATTACATCTATATTATAATAAGGAAAGAGCATCGTATGCAACAGACATCTGTTATATAATAAGAGTAATAAAAATACTGTTTTGCGTAAAGTTTATAAAAAAACTTTTTTCAAAACAGCTGACAAATGACTGCACAAAAATTACAATGAAAAAACAAAAAGAATTGCGCAGAAAACAATTGCATTATTGTAATAAAAATGGTACAATTAATTTGTGTATTTCGTTTAAAATATAGGATGTTCCCGGCGAAAGACGTACCGCTGTAATGGCTTTGAGGAATGTCCGAGATACTTTAATAAAGGACTGCTGATGACAATAATATGCAGATAAAGATATATACAGCAGATGTCAGGGAACTGGCTGATCCGGAGCTGTTCCGCTGTGTTTACTGCGGCGTTTCGTCCGATAGGAAAGCAAAAACCGACCGGATGGTGTTCAATAAGGACAAAAAACTGTCTCTCGGCGCAGGCGCGCTGCTGGAGTATGTTCTTGCGGCTCATGGAGTGACCGACCTGACATTTACGACAGAACAAAATAAAAAGCCAAGACTTGCAAATGAGTATGGCATTAAATTCAATATTTCCCATTCGGGAACAAAGGTGATCTGCGCTGTTTCGGATAATGATAT
>CADBPE010000185.1 GCA_902796475.1 uncultured Ruminococcus sp. | reverse complement strand
TCCTGACCCGGCTGTACCGGTGTCGGCGGCTGAGGATAGGCTATCGGCTGCGGGTATGGTTGGGGCTGTATGTCCTGACCCGGCTGCACCGGTGTCGGCGGCTGAGGATAGGCTATCGGCTGCGGGTACGGCTGGGGCTGTACGTCCTGACCCGGCTGAGGGTAGTACATCTGATACTGCTGCATAAAAGAAGACTGAACCATTTGCTGCGCCTGCGCAATATATGTGTTTATGGCGCGTATAACATCCGTAGGCTCTGCGGAGCCAAGAGGACAAACGAATTTAAACCGGACACCATTGTTAAGTATGAACAGAATGCCCGGTCTGCTGTTGCTGAAATTTGACACATAGCAGCCCTGGATATCAGTATATTTGTAGGTTTCAATTATGCCCTCCGACACTGAGCCGTTGTTCATATCGCCGCCGACCCTGCCGAGTACAGTGCCGCTCATATTTGCTCGGGTTATCTCATACTCCACACGGTCACCGTATACCATGAGGTTGCCGCCGGAACTTGATATGCCAAGCATAATATCGCCGATGTACTTATCCACATAATTGAGAATATACAAGGGACGTTCGCTTTTATCATCATGCTTCGGATCCGAATAAAATCTGCTGCCGCAGTGTCCGCAAAAGAGAGATTCTTTCGGCGAGGGCTTTCCGCAGTTCGGACAAAGCTTTGTTTCGGTCTGCATCTGCCCTGAGGACTGAGCAATGCTCTTTCCGCATGCCGTACAATAGGAGATCCCATCGGCATTGTTAGTACCGCAATATTTACATTTCATGGCTTTTGCGCTCCGTTTTTCAAGAATTATCCGCCATAAGCACACCCTGTTCTACGGGCTTGCCGGCGCAGATCCAGGCAGGCTTTACTACCGTACAGGTCTTTCCTATGGCATTTGCCGAATTTATACATGTGTACATATCCTTATCCTGCTCCGAAAATGTGAGCTTTGCGCCGGACTGTCCTGCTCTTGTTATACCTGCCTTCTCAATACATGAAAGCAGTCTTGCAGAACCGCTGCGGCAAGCATCAGGCTCGTCGCTTTTTGCAAAGCTGCCTGCAAACGCTTCGGCAAAGCTGCGGTCGGCGTTCATTCCGGCTCTTTCGCACCACTCATGGTAAGCATCGGCGTCAAAAGCATTTTCCTGAGAGCATGATACATAAAGGCTTTCATAAAGACCTTCAAAATCCTTGGCATGAGATGCAAGCATTTCCGGCAGACCGGGCGCAAACGGAACATCTGATGTCTGCATCTTCACCGGCTGAGAATTCTGCATATCCGGAGCAGCGGGCATTTGCGGCATTACCTGCTTTGGGGGCTTTGTATTTTTGTATGGTTTATCCTTTGACGAGCCGCCCTTTATTACAAAAATCAGAGCCACAATAGCTGCAAGACCTACAACAGCGGCAATTACTATTACGATTATCTCTAATGGGGTCATTTTTTCAACCTCCCGATCTGTTTGGAATTATTATATAACACGGCTGCCCGGATCCCGTTCTCTTCGGAGAGCAGGATCCGGGTGCGTAATGCGGGATCAGAAATCCGTCTTGTTCATGTATATCCAGGCGGCTGCATCATCCCTGTCGCCAAAGATTATCGCGTTGCCGGGAAACAGCGCCGGTATAAGCGCCTTCTGTTCATCTCGCAGTGCTGCTGCGGATGCCATAACCTGAGCGTCATCAGGAGATGCAAGGCGGTGGATTATCTTATAGTTAGTGTTCTTTATTGCATCAGGAATAAGCCTTGTGGGATACTGGTCAACTATCATCAGACCCTCGCCGTAGCTTCTTATCTCAGAAAGCATATTTGTGAAAAGGTCGGCAACTACCTTCTGCGGGTTGCTGGAGGAACCTCCCTCCGGCTTCAGCAGCACATTATGAGCTTCTTCGATGAGCGTAAGGTGAAGCAGCTTGTTTTCCTGAGCAAGCTTTCTGTATTCGGTATCGTTAGAATACTTCGACTTTCTGTATTCGTAAAGCGAGAGAAGCAGTACCGACATGATAAGCGCCTTATCTTTCGACGCTGATATGCCGCTGATATTTATTACCGTAGGATGATCAAAAAGCTCGGAATAGTCCGTGGATTTCGCCACGTTCAGCAGCTTTCCTCTGGTTCCTCTGGTGAGGTAATTGAATCGTGTTTCAAGACAGGTGGAAAGATTTGCTCGGACCTTCTCTTCGTAGCCCTTCTTCTGCATTATCTGGTTGCTCATGGCGGCAAGTGATCCAAGCACCGGATATATTCCCTGCTGATCCATCATTGCGCCGGATGTGAATTTGTCCTTATATGCCGCCGCATAAAGAGAATAAACGGTTTCGTCTATAAGTACGGGAAGAATATCCTCCGACGGCAGGCTTGCATTGAGAAGAGCAATAAGATTTTCGCATCTTGCGGTCATATCGACCTTTGCGCCGGCTACTGCGGCAGGCTGGAACGGCGAAAGCTTAAGCTGACAAAGCTTTTCTCCCTCAAATTCATCCAGACCTGGCATATATATACGGAACCGGCTTTCCTCCGGAAGTATTTTGTTCATCCTGAGCGCCCATCTCACCCAGTCATCCTTTGCAGGCTCGATGATAAGTGCGGGTATCTTTTTCTCAAGCACTTCCGTCATGACCCTCTTGCAGGAGCAGGATTTGCCTGAACCGGTCGAGCCTACCACGAGAGCATGCCTGACCAGATCGTTATGATTGATGCGGTAAGGAGCGTTCTGCTTTACACCCATGTTGACGATACTTCCCAGAGTTATGGAGTCGCCCGTGATAACCGGCGGGTTATTTGCAAAACGAACTGCCGACTTTACAAAGCGAAGTCCGGGAACATCATTGCGGGGGAGCGAAGTGGCAAGAGCAAGCTCCTTGGTGTTCATCGGGGTACTGATGTACTGATAATTCTTTCCGAAGATGTGCCATACCGTGTCCTCGGTCATGCCGGCGACCTCTGTATTAAGGGTAGGAATAAGGTCAAAGTAATCCTTGACGATCTCCATTGCGCCTGAATTCCTTTTAAGAACATGGAGCCTGATCGGTTCGACATAGGTGTTTCTTCCTGAATATATGGAACGCAGCATTCCGTTTACGGTGTTTACGTCCTTTCTGTCCTTGCCGAGAACATATATTCCCACGTTCCAGAAGCCAAGGTTGCGTCCCTCTTTCATGCGCTCGACATGGATATCGGTAAGCTGCTCGGCGTACTGGGCAAACTTGTCAAGATAAGTTGTCGTGACCGAAAGCGAGGTGCTCTCGGAAATGCTCTTGCTCGTGCCTGCCATAATTCCGCCGACAGCGGAAAACGCAAGTCCGATAAGAGGACCCGCAATAGGCAGGGCGACCTTTGCAATACCGCTGGCAAGAGAAGCAACATTTGAGCCCATTCCGCCCATTATTGTGCCTGCCGCTGTGCCAAGACCCTTCTGCTTTGATTCGGACTTTGAACTGCCCTCGTTTACGGAACGCTCAACATAGGAGTGTATCTCACTGCCGAGTGTGCGCATACGGTTCATAATGTCGGTGGTATCGCTGTCAGAGATCGGGTCACCGATGATAAGCAGGTTATAGTCACGTTCTGTGCCGTCCTTGCCTCTTATACCGAAGGCAAGAGGATCAAGCGTCTGAAGCACACCCGGCTTGTTCTCTTCAAAAAACGAAGGCAGACCGGTAACTGCGCCAAGAGAATTGCACTGATCCAGATTGACCTTCAGTATGGCTCTTTCCTTATCGCTGAGCTTTTTCAGTTCAATACCGGGCATTGAACCTGATGTGGCTTCCTCGACCTGTTCAAGCGCATCGTTCGCATCAAAATATTCGTTCTGTGAGCGTACTCCTAAATATAGGCTCGTCTGACCGTCCTTGCGCTGCAGCAAAAAGTAGAAACGGTATCCCCATTCGTGCATGGACGAAAGTACGCCCTGCCATCTGTCGAACATATTGTAGTCGCTTACGTTTGAAGGGCTGACAGGCAGCCTTACTATTTTCAGCCATGTTATGTCGAGGATAGGCTTCTCCTCGTCAAAATAGAACTTTTCCCTCTGCCCTATTCTTTCCAGAGAGCTTCTCTCGATCACCATATCAAGCAGCTCATGGAACTGATTATCGGGCACTGCTATGGGATTGTCGATTTTCAGGTTATCGCTGTTTATACCCTTCAGCAGGTCGCGGAAGGTTATGTCTCTTTCTGCCATTTTTATTCTCTCCTGTAAATATATGAGACTTACTCAATGCAGTTTTTATAGAAATTCGGATAAAGTGTCTTGTACACCGGCTTGAGCTGCGGCTCTATAAGAAGGCTGAGAAGCTCCTTCATTTCGTGTATATCCTTTACAGGAAGATCCTTCTTTTCTATAAGGGCAGCGATAAAGCTGTCATAAAGCTGATAGAGCCTTTCCTGCTTTTCGCGGTATCCTGTTCTGGTGAGACCCTTTATTGCATCGTGGCGGAAATAGCCTGCCGGAGCAGCAAAGTCGAATCCGGCAAAGCCCTTATTTTCGGCAAGATCCTCAACAGAGGTGATAACGCCGTCCTTGACTGCGTA
>CADBPE010000184.1 GCA_902796475.1 uncultured Ruminococcus sp. | reverse complement strand
GATCTTGACGAGGAGCTCTGGAAGCTCGGCGTAATGGCAAAGACAAAGCATAACGAGGTGGCGCCTTCACAGCACGAGCTTGCGCCTATCTTCGCAACATCTAATATTGCTACCGACCATAACGAGCTTACAATGGAGGTAATGAAAAAGACCGCCGAAAAGCATGGTCTGGTATGTCTGCTGCACGAGAAGCCCTTTGCAGGCGTAAACGGCTCAGGCAAGCACAACAACTGGTCCATCTCTACCAATACCGGCGAAAATCTTCTTGATCCCGGCAAGAATCCGGAAAACAATCTGCAGTTCCAGCTTTTCCTTGCGGCTATCGTCAAGGCTGTACACGAGTATCAGGATCTTCTCCGTCTTACAGTAGCATCTGCGGGAAATGACCACCGTCTTGGCGCCAACGAGGCTCCTCCGGCTATCATCTCAATGTACCTTGGCGACGATCTTGGCGCATTGGTAGATTCCATCATCAACGGCACGTCTTACCGTTCAAACGGCAAGGTGAATATGCTTACCGGCGTAGATGTTCTTCCCGACTTCAAGAAGGACACCTCCGACAGAAACCGTACATCACCTTTCGCATTCACCGGCAATAAGTTTGAATTCCGCGCACTTGGTTCTTCACTGAATATTGCCTGCCCGAACTATATGCTCAATACTATGGTAGCCGATGAGCTTGCCCAGTTCTATGACGAGCTGAACGGCGCAAAGGATCTGGATTCGGCTATCAGGGCGCTTGTAAAGCGTACACTTACCGAGCACAAGAACATCATCTTCAACGGCGACAACTACTCCGATGAGTGGGTGAAGGAAGCCGAGAGGAGAGGTCTGTGCAACTACCGTTCACTTCCCGAAGCAATGGCGCATTATATCGACAAGAAGAATGTTGATCTTTTTGTGCGCAACGGCATTGTTACCGAGGCTGAGATCCATGCAAGATACGAGATCGAGCTGGAGACCTACTGCAAGCAGATGCGCATTGAGGCTCTTACAATGATCGACATGGCGGAGAAGAATATCACTCCTGCAGTCATCGGCTATGTAGGCAAGCTCACTGATGCGGCTATTGCAAAGAAGCAGCTTAACGAAAATCTTTCGGTATTTGCCGAGACCTCGATCATTGAAGAGCTTTCCGCAAGTCTTGAAAGCTTCGTAAAGAAGACCGCCGAGCTCAAGGACGCAGCCGCTCATGCAGCAGATTATTCGGACGATAATCTTGCCAGAGCAAAGTATTACCGTGAAAAGGTATTTGCGGTAATGCAGGAGCTGAGAGCTATCGGTGATTCCATGGAGAAGAAGACATACTCCAAGTGCTGGCCTTATCCGTCATACGCTGAGATACTTTTCGGAGTATGATAACGGCTCAGCCCTGAAAAAAGGAAAGAAAAGCAGCCGGGCGTAAGAAACCCGGCTGAATAAGGAAAAAAGGTGGGAAAAGTATGGACAACATGATAAACACGGCTGTGGAACAGGCTGTAGAACAGGCTAATGCTTACACGATAGGAATATGGTTCCTTATCGGCGCTGCGCTGGTGTTCTTTATGCAGTGCGGTTTTGCAATGGTAGAGACCGGCTTTACAAGAGCGAAGAACGCAGGCAACATTATAATGAAAAACCTGATGGACTTCTGCATAGGCACTATCATGTTTATCTTTTTGGGCTTCGGTCTGATGATGTCCGAAAACTATCTGTTCGGCGTTATCGGCGTACCGGATCTGCAGATCTTCACGAACTTCAACGACTTTCCCTGGTCGTCATTCGTGTTCAACCTTGTATTCTGCGCGACCGCTGCAACAATAGTTTCCGGCGCTATGGCAGAAAGAACGAAATTCATCTCCTATTGTATTTACAGCGGACTTATCAGTCTTGTGGTATATCCCATTGAAGCAGGCTGGGTGTGGAACAGTCAGGGCTGGCTTGCTCAGCTTGGCTTTGTGGATTTTGCCGGTTCCGCCTGTATCCATACGGTCGGCGGCATTTCGGCTATCATAGGCGCCGCAATGGTCGGCCCCCGTATCGGCAAGTACACAAAAGAAGGCAAGCCGAGAGCTATTCCCGGTCACAGCCTTACGCTCGGCGCACTGGGCGTATTTATCCTCTGGTTCGGCTGGTACGGATTTAACGGCGCAGCAGCCACCGATCTTACACAGCTTGCTCAGATCTTCGCTACTACAACAGTTGCTCCTGCGGCAGCTACCTGCGCAACAATGATCTACACCTGGATAAAGAACGGCAAGCCCGATGTTTCCATGTCGCTTAACGGCTCTCTTGCAGGACTTGTTGCCATCACGGCAGGCTGCCATACGGTAGATATCCTTGGTTCGCTCATCATCGGCATTGTTGCCGGCATCATCGTAGTTGTTGCTGTCGAGTTTGTAGACTCAAAGCTGAAGGTCGATGACCCTGTCGGCGCTGTTGCAGTACACATGTGCAACGGTATCTGGGGTACTCTTGCAGTCGGCATTTTCTCAAAGGACAGCGCTACTCTCGGACTTCTCTACGGCGGCGGTATGACTCAGCTTGGCAAGCAGGCTCTTGGTATCCTTGCAATAGGAACATATACAGCGGTCCTTATGACACTGATCTTCTTTGTTCTGAAAAAGACCATCGGTCTTAGAGCATCGAAGGATGAAGAGGTAAGAGGTCTTGACCTTACCGAGCATGGACTTGCAAGCTCTTATGCAGACTTTATGCCCGTTCCGTCCGTACTTACCGGCAGAACAGGCGAGAGCGACATAGTACCGCCTGAGAAAGCGGTCGAGGTACAGCTGCTCACTCCTGAGAAGAAGGCTGCCGATCCTGACAGACCTAAGCTCACCAACGTGAGCATCGTTACAAAGCAGAGCAAGTTCACCGAGCTGAACACAGCGCTTACAGCTATCGGCATCACAGGCATGACAGTTACACAGGTGCTTGGCTGCGGCACACAGCTTGGCAAGACAGAATATTACCGTGGAGTTGAGGTAGAGATGAATCTTCTGCCCAAGATCCGCATAGATATAGTAGTAAGCAAGGTACCCGTCAAGACCGTAGTTGACACAGCGGTAAAGGCGCTTTATACAGGTCACATCGGTGACGGCAAGATCTTCATTTACGACGTGGAGGATGTAGTACGCATCAGAACAGGTCAGACCGGTTATGATGCCCTCCAGGACACTGAATAAGCTTACTCCCCTACATTATGATAAGAAGGCGGCAGTTCCTAACGCCACTCAGGAGCTGCCGTCTTCCTTTTTTACTCATTCAAAAACCTTGAACAGTAAGAAAAAACTATGGAAAAATATGGAACATTATGGTATAATACTATAAAATATTTGTCTGTAAAAAAATAAAGGAGGATCAAATTATGCTAAAGGATTTTGAGAGCAAAAAGCGTGAGGATAAATCGTCGCTTAATGCTCAGATAAAGGAACTGCAGGCTTTGTTGCTTTCTCAGCAGCAGCTCCTTATGAGAGAAAAACTGCCGATGATCGTTCTTATCGAGGGCTGGTCAGCTTCCGGAAAGGGTACGCTTATCAAAGAGCTTATCAGCGAGCTTGACCCAAGATTCTATCACGTTGAGTCTCCTAAGGTGCTGCCCGAAGCCGAAGAAAGATACCCGTTTCTTTATCAGTATTTTAAAGCCATTCCTGTCAACGGCAAGGTCACATTCCTTGATTCCGGCTGGATGGAGGCGGCTGTGCGCAAGTATCTCCGGCATGAGATAACCAAGGACGAATATCGCCACAGAATAAGACAGGTGAACGAGTTTGAACGTCAGCTCCGTGACAGCGGCTATGTTATTCTGAAAATATTCCTTCATATCGGAAAACAGGTGCAGTATGAAAGACTCAGTCAGCTTGTCGAAGACCCTGCAACAGAGTGGCGCGTGGATAAAGAGGATCTTTGGCAGCATAAGGAGTATAAGCGCTTCATGGAAGCCTACGATGAATTTATGGACAAGACCGGAGATATTGCCGGATGGCATATACTTGACGGCAGCCGTCATATTACAGCTACAAGAGATGCTCTCAAGCTTATCACCCAAAGAGTTGAACGTGCCGTTCAAGAGGGAAGATACCAAGGTGTGACCTCCGAAGAGGATTTCCCTCTGAAAGAAATGCCCAAGCTTGCCGAAGTTGATCTTTCACCCACAATAGACGATGACGAATATAAAAAAGAACTGAAAAAGCTCCAGACAAGAATAAGCGAGCTGCATAATATTCTGTACCGTAAAAAGATACCGGTCATACTCTGTTACGAGGGTTGGGATGCTGCGGGCAAGGGCGGAAATATCCGCAGACTGACTTACGCTCTTGATCCGCGCGGCTTCGATGTTCATCCTATCGCTTCTCCGCTGCCGCATGAGCAAAGCCGCCAGTACCTGTGGCGCTTCTGGACAAGACTTCCCAAAACAGGACATATCTGCATTTTTGACAGAACATGGTACGGCCGTGTTATGGTCGAGCGTCTGGAGGGCTTCTGTTCGGAAAACGAATGGCGCAGAGCCTACCATGAGATCAACGAATTTGAGCGTATGCTTACTGAATGGGGAGCCGTACTGCTGAAATTCTGGATACATATTGATCAGGATACCCAGCTTGAGCGTTTTACTTTAAGAGAAAATACTCCCGAAAAGCAGTGGAAGATCACAGACGAGGACTGGCGCAACCGTGAAAAGTGGAGTGAATACGAGATCGCAGTTGACGAGATGCTCAGCAAGACAAGCACAAAAAATGCGCCCTGGCATATTATTGAATCCAACGACAAGAAATACGCCAGAATAAAGGCGCTGAAAATTATAGTCAAGGCTCTTGAAAAAGCGTGTGATAAGCATTTTCAGAAAATGATGGAGTGATCCTTTGAGGGGATAGTTTTTTATATGTTTATTCCGCGCCAGCCGGCGCACGGACCGGAGAACGGCAGATGTTCGTTCTCCGGTTTTTTTATTCAAACCGGCTTGATTTGGTGTGATTTCACTTGACATGTTAGATTTGTACAAATAGACGTGAATAATTATATCTAAAATGCGTATTAACCAAATATAGGAAACATGATATAATAATCCTATATTAGAAAAAACGTCTGCTATACAGCTTGGCTCTTTCAAATATCTGCTGTATTGATGACCCGTAATGTATCCCGACAAATCTGTCCATTTTCAACGGAGGGTTGAGTATGAGCGTAATCGGACGGCAGATCAAAAAGTACCGTACAGCCAAAGGCATAACGCAGGAGCAGCTCGGCAATATCATTGGTGTGACTACCCAGGCGGTGTCCAAGTGGGAACGAGGAGGAACACCTGACGCGGAGCTTCTGCCTGCGCTTTCGGATGCTCTTTCGGTGAGCATTGACGCCCTCTATGGCAGAGAGGAACAGAGCCTTACCGGCACCATTGCAAGACAGATTTGCAATGCGCCCGAAAGCGAAGCGTACAAGCTGGCTTTCAAGATATGCTGGGCAATAGAATTGGGTTTTGTACAGGATCCCGCAATGCTGGACGACTTTTTGGCAAGTTATATTGACCTTGATGGTATCGTTCACGATAAGACCGATTATTCATCGAAAATGGTGAGGGATTCGGGTTTATCCACGGCAAGGCTTTCACCGGATCTGCACCACTTTTTTCTTATGCTTGAGCCGAAGGGCAGCATTAAGGATCAGTTTGCTGATATGGAGGAGCTTAGAAAGGTTTTTCAGATATTCAGCGACAAAAAGCTTCTGAAGATAATTTTTTATATGTTTTCACGGCTGAATACTCCCATAGCTACATCGCTTATCAGCAAAAATACGGGTATGGACAGCGCTGAGGTCGATAGGTGTATGGATACTCTTTGCCGTCACCGCCTTGCCGAAAGGGAAACGGTAGCTACCGAAAACGGCACAATTAACGTGTATACATTCAGACACGAAAGCTCTATAATTCCGCTTCTGTGCTTTGCGGACGAAATAGCAAGGGACGGTCTGAAGGATTTTCTGTGCGATTTCAGCCGTACAAAGCCGCTGTTTTAAACTTCCGGTTGATTTTATGATGCTTTACTTGAAAAACGCTTCGTATAGTTGATTGAGATGTTTTTTCATATATAGTAAAATATAAAATAGTTTCTGTTTGCAATTGTAATAGATGAGCAGGTCAGTATAATACAATTAAAATAAGGAGGAAAAACAATGGTACCAGATATGACAATAACCGTAAAGCTGCCCTATCCCGGACTGGATGACAGAATGGTGAGGATCTTCGTTCCTGCGCATGAAGACGGCGAAACTTTTCCGGTCGTCTATATGACTGACGGTCAGACCGCTTTTGAAAGGCTGCCGCATGAGCTTGGATGCTGGAGCACTCATGCAGCAGTACAGGAGGAAAGAAAAAATTACGGAAGAGGCGCCATCATTGTAGGTATTCATAATGATCTCGGCCCTGCGCAGAGAGCGAGCGAGCTTACGCCGACTACGTTAGGCAAGCTGCAGATACCCGAAGAGATACTGAAAATGTCACCTCCGACAGGCGAGGTCTTTGACAGCTTTGTAGTCAACACTGTTATGCCTTTTGTTGAGTCCCGTTTTCCTGTGAAAAAAGGCAGAGAGAACACTGCCTTCTGCGGAAGCTCATCCGGAGGCGTTGCTTCGCTTCACATCGTAATGGAGCATCAGGATCTTTTCAGCATGGCGGGAGTTTTCTCACCTGCATTAATGATCTTCGATCCGATAGAGGCTACAAATTGGTTCCTGTCTAAAATGGGTGATGATCTGCCCTTTATTTATATTTATTCCGGCGCTTTCGGCGACATGGAAAGCGCTATATGCGGATGCGCCCAGTATTTAGGGAATGCGCTTGACAACCATTACCCCAAGGAACTGCATAAAACGCTGATAATTCCTCAGTATCCTCACCACGAGTCAGCATGGTCTCAGGTATTCAAGGATATGCTCCACATTTTCCTTGACCGATGCGAAGGCTCTGCGCCGGCGGCGGGCTGATTTTACCAAACCGTTAGTAGGGGACGCCCTCTTGCCCAGGGCGTCCCCTCTCAAATAACAGTCCACCGGACTGTTTTTTTGATTCACCCCTTGCGGAGCGCTTGTCGCATAGGGATTTCGCTGCCTGCGGGCAGCGAGTCAGTGGGACTTTTAGAAAAAAGTCCCCCGTTCTCGCCTGTCGTCTCGGTCGGCGCTTCTCAGCCTGCGGCTGAGAGGTCTCCACAGGAGACCCGCGCCCCCCCGAAAACCGTGTTTATTCCTTTGTTAGTTTCACGGATTCAGGTTTGAACTATAAAAGAGCAGGAGATCGATAATATGTATATGCCGGTTCCCGTTTACAGCGAAAAAAATGCCGTACTTTACCATGCGGATAAAACAGCGCTTGGCAAAAAAGCCCTGATAATTACAGGCAAAAGCTCATCAAAATTGAACGGCTCGCTTGATGACGTCCTGACTGCTTTGAAAAGCAGCGGGATCTCATACGTTATCTATGACAGGGTAGAAGAAAACCCGTCTGTTGAGACCGTAATGGATGCGGTCAGCTTTGGCAGTAATGAAGGTGTCGATTTTGTTATCGGTATCGGCGGCGGTTCGCCGCTGGACGCTGCTAAAGCGGTGGCTTTCATGCTTGCACATCCTGATTCGGACAGGACGCTGCTCTACACGGCATCAGACGATAATGCCCTTCCGCTTGTTCTGATACCTACGACCTGCGGAACCGGTTCCGAGGTCACTCCGATATCTGTACTTACACTGCATGACAGGCATACAAAGAAATCCATAAGCCATAAAATATTTGCAGATGCAGCTCTTGTAGACGGCAGGTATCTCAGATTTGCGCCGCTTACCGTTTTGAGAAACACAGCGCTTGACGCTCTGACACACATGATCGAGAGTTTCATCAATACAAAGGCAGATGATCTCAGCCGTATGTTTGTGAACGGCGGACTTGATCTCTGGCGAAAATGTATGCCTGTGCTGGAGAACGGCAGCGCATCCGATGAAAGCTATCAGATGCTTATGAATGCTTCCGTTATGGGCGGTCTGGCAATAGCTCAGACAAGCACCGGTATTCCTCACGGACTCAGCTATTCACTGACATACAAGCTCCATGTTCCGCATGGCAGGGCTGTGGGATATTTTACCGCAGGTTATCTTGAAGCAAGTCCGGATGAATACCGCAGTCATAT
>CADBPE010000183.1 GCA_902796475.1 uncultured Ruminococcus sp. | reverse complement strand
TGAAACCGACCTTCAGACTGGCTTTTTTGGGGCTGCTGACTGCGATCATGTTTATTATGGCGTTTACGCCGCTGGGTTATCTTAAAACACCGGTTCTGTCCATCACATTCATGACGATACCGGTCATAATCGCAGCGGTACTGCTCAGTCCGGTGGATTCTGCCATAGTAGGCGGCATTTTCGGTCTGACGAGCTTTATACAGGCGGTGAGCGGCGCCAGCGCACTTACCGGAGCGCTTTTCCAGCTTAACCCCTGGCTCACGGCAATACTGTGCTTTGTGCCCCGTATTCTTGAGGGCTGGCTTGGCGGTCTTATTTTCCGCGGACTCAGAAGGGTAGACAAGACGAAATTTATTTCTTATGCGGTAACAAGTCTTTCAGTGCCGCTTATGAACACACTGTTCTTTATGAGCGCTCTGTTCATCTTTTTCTACAATACAGACATCATCAGAGGCATTGCCGAGAAGAACGGCGCCGGCAACGTATTTGCGCTTTTCTTTGCAATGGCAGGCATAAATGCTGTGCTTGAGGCTGTTATATGCTTTGTCATCGGCACAGCGATCACGAAAGCGCTTGCAGTAGCCGCAGGCAAGGCAAAAATGTACAAGCCCATGAAGAGCGCCTGACGTCCGGAATAAAACAGGCGTATAAATCAAAAGCCCGAAGAAATTCGTTTTATGAGTTTCTTCGGGCTTGGTTTATATCTGACTATCAATAGCATTATGTTACTGCTTCGGCTTCTTGGACGGTGTTGTTTACTATAAGACGGGCGCCTGAAAATGATCCCCTGCAGTCGTCATGGGTCAGCCGGCTGCCGCAGAGTATGCGGGTTATCAGCTTTATGGAAAGCAATTCGGCTTGATCGGCAAGTTCAAAGAAGGATTCGCTGTGTTCGGTGCCGGTTGCCTTGTCCACCCATTTGCTGTGTTTCATGTTTGCGGGATCCATTGAAATATCCGGGTAATTCCTGCGGAAAATAGGAGAAAGAAGCGGCGGCAGTCCTAAAAGAAGCTCGGCGCGGCTTATGAAACGGTATTTCAGACCGCTGCGGTCGTTCAGCGCGGCAAGACTGCGGCGCCAGTCCTTCTGGGCGGTGTATATCTCCGAACGGTAGGCGCCTTTGTTGTAAAGATAAAGAAGCGCGCCCTGCATTGCAGAGGCTATCACGGTGTTTACAACAGGATCAAGCGGCGCGGCGTCCTGCAGGCGGAATTCGGAAATGCACTGTCTGCGTTCCGCTCTCAGCATAAGAGAATCCAGAGCGGATTCTATCTCGTTGTGGCATAGTGAGGAATGCTTGTGCGGCTGACGCAGAGACATTACGTCCGCTGAATAAAGTATGAACGGGTGAGCCAGCGAATCAAAGGCATAGTGCGTTATAAAGCCGAGGGCGTAGCTCATGGCGATATCATCGCACTTCAGGCGGGCGTAGCTTACAAGATAATTAAGTATCAGTTCCGGCGGAGTGTTGTGCATTTTGGTGCTCATGGGGCGAAGACTGCGCTGTTTCTGGTGCGGCAGAATACGGTGACAGAAAAATATATCCGGTCCTGATGCGCCCCATATAAAGGCTTTGCGGTCGATATCGACATCGGGCATAAGCTCTGAAAGATCTGTCAGAACTCTTTCCGCAAGAAGATAATGTGAAACTATGGCAGGCATATTGTTTCCTCCTGTTTTATCTTTCTGAAAATATAAACGGCGGGTCAGAGGATAGTAAGGTTTGCAAATGAGGACATGAGTTTTTTGGTGCCTACGGTGTCAAAGGCGATCTCAAGCATATTGTCCTTTGCCATGGGTTTTACGTCTATAACGGAGCCGTCGCCGAAGGTCTTGTGATGTACGCGCATACCTATTGAAAAGCTTTGCGCAGGCTTTTGGGCGGTCACTGAGGTTATTATTTTGCTGGCGGCGAGGTCGGCGCGGCGGGCTAACTTCTGGTTAGGGATATCCATTTCGGGAAGATCCAGCGGAGCAATGACACGCGCAACAGGATTTTTAAGTTCTTCGGGGATCTCATCAATAAAGCGTGAGGGACGGTTGCGGTTGGTGTGTCCGAAAACCATGCGGCTTGCGGCGTGTATAAGAGTAAGCTCTTTACGGGCTCGCGTGATGCCGACATATGCAAGACGGCGTTCCTCCTGCATATCGTGGTTGCTGAGAGTTGCCTGATAGCCCGGAAATACGTTTTCCTCCATTCCGGGAATGTATACGTTGTTGAATTCCAGACCCTTGGCATTGTGCAGGGTCATCATAACAACGCTGTCGTCTTCGCTGCTGAGGGCGTCAATGTCGGTGAGCAGGGCTGTTTCTTCAAGAAATCCCTGGAGAGAGGGTGTTTCGCCGTTTTCGGCGGCGTCGTTTTCGTATTGGGCGATGCTGTTGGCAAGCTCCTCCACGTTGTCAACGGCTGATTCGGTGTAGTCCGTGGACTTTATGAGATAATTGCGGTAGTCAAGGCGTTTCAGAAGCTCGGAATACATCTCGTGGAGAGGGGAACTGTCCAGCATGGCGGTAAGCTCATCTATCATTGCGCAGAATTCCTGAAGCTTCCTGCTGCTTTTGAAAAGAGCCTCAAATTCATCCGACTGACGCATAGTGTCGATCATGCTCTGACCGAGGATGGCGCTGATCTCCTCGATCATGCTCACGGTCTTGTCGCCGATACCCCGCTTTGGGACATTTATTATCCTCTTCAATCTTATGTTGTCACTGTGGTTGCTTATTACGGCAAGATATGCGATCATGTCACGGATCTCCCTGCGCTCGTAGAAGCGTCTGCCTCCCACTATCTTATAGGGAATACCCGCATATACGAAGTTGCGCTCAAGGCTCTGTGACTGGGAGTTCATTCTGTAAAGTATGGCGTTGTCGGAATATTTTCCGCCGTTTTTTACTTTTTCCTGAATATCCTTGACAATATAGTCGCTCTCGTCACGCTCGTCTGTGGCTGAATATACGGTTATCCTGCCGCCGTTTTCGTTTTCCGTCCAGAGAGTTTTGGACTTTCTTTCGTAGTTGTTTCCGATAACGCTGTTTGCGGCGGAAAGGATAGTTTTTGTGGAGCGGTAGTTCTGTTCAAGTCTGATGGTTTTTGCATTTTCAAAATCGTCTTCAAAATCGAGTATGTTCCTTATGGTTGCGCCTCGGAATTTATATATGCTCTGGTCGTCATCGCCCACAACACAAAGATTGTGGTGCCGTGAAGCCAGCATGCGCACAAGCTCGTATTGAATATGGTTGGTATCCTGATACTCGTCCACCATTATATAGCGGAACTGTTCGCTGTAATGCTCAAGCACATCAGGGGAGCTTTCGAAAAGCTTTACAGTGTTGCAGATGATGTCGTCAAAGTCCATTGCATCTGAGGCAAGCAGTCGTTTCTGATAGAGAGAATATATATTTGCAATTGATGAAAGTCTGGCGTCGCTCTGAGCAATGCTTTTGTAGCTTTCGGGGTCGTTCATGGAGTCTTTTGCGCTGGATATCTCCGACATGACGGATTTTATCGGTATCATTTTTTCGTCGATATTGAGAGATTTCATGCAGTCCTTGATAAGGCGCTTCTGATCGTCGGCGTCATAAATTGTGAAATGTGAGGTGAATCCAAGATTTTCTCCGAATCTGCGGAGTATTCTTGTACAGCATGAGTGAAAGGTAGAAGCCCAGATATCATTGCCCGGTTCGCCCACTCTTGCGCATATTCTTTCTTTAAGTTCTCCGGCTGCTTTGTTTGTAAAGGTGATGGCGAGTATCCTCCAGGGATATACTCTTGAAACGGAAAGCCTTTCGGCAAGCTCGTCATTAAGAGTTTCTTTTCCGCCGGCAGCCTGCTTAATGGCGTTGATCTCGTCATCGCTGTATTCGCCGTAGAGAGTATCGCTTTCGTAAGCCTCGCCCCAGCGGAGTATATGTGCCACACGGTTGACAAGAACGGTAGTTTTTCCGCTTCCTGCGCCTGCAAGAATGAGCAGCGGTCCTTTCAGGGTGAGAACTGCGGCTTTCTGCATATCATTGAGCTGTGAAAATTCGTTTTCGATAATTTTTTTTCTGAGAACGATAAGTTCTTTCCTTGTTTCTTCTGTCATTAGTGATCAGCCCTTTTTCATAGTGTTCTTTAAATTATCTGACAAGCATATTATACTACATTTTTGTTTTTTATTCAAGACTGTCGGTACTGGTCAAATTTTGGCTTATTTTTGGTGCAGAGCCGACAGACGAGAACGGAGTCCTCCAGGACGTGATTTTTTTGCTGCCTTACGGCAGAGGTTTGTTATTACAAGCTTGTTAGCAGGGGACGCCCTCTTGCGCCGGCAAGCTGCCGGTCCCGATTTAGTTTTTGAAAGATGCTATCTATCTGAATGAAAAACGTTTCCAAAACTAACACGGGAGCGCAGGCTCTGCGCCAAGCCTTTGAAAAGGCTTGAGCGAAACTTTTGTGTTGT
>CADBPE010000182.1 GCA_902796475.1 uncultured Ruminococcus sp. | reverse complement strand
AGAAGGAGAAGGATCACGGCGAGGGCTTCGCGCCCGAGTGCGCGTGGGTCACTGTCGGCGGCTCGGAGAAGCTCTCTGAGCGTCTTTGCGTCAGACCGACTTCCGAGACTCTCTTCTGCGAGCACTATGCCAAGGTGATAAACTCATACAGAGATCTGCCGAAGCTCTATAACCAGTGGTGTTCAGTTGTAAGATGGGAAAAGACCACACGTCCCTTCCTGCGCACATCGGAGTTTCTCTGGCAGGAGGGTCACACCATGCACGAGACCGAGCAGGAGGCAAGAGAGGAAACTCTCCGCATGCTGCAGGTCTACACCGATTTCTACAAGGAAACACTGGCTATTCCCGCAGTGACCGGCCGCAAGACCGAAAAGGAAAAATTTGCAGGCGCTGAGGAGACCTACACCATTGAGCCTATGATGCACAACGGCGTTGCTCTCCAGGGCGGCACATCGCACTATTTCGGAGACGGCTTTGCCCGCAGCTTCGACATAAAATTTGCAGGCCGTGACAACACTCTGCAGTATCCCTTCCAGACCTCATGGGGTACCTCTACACGCATGATCGGCGCGATCATCATGGTACACGGCGATGACGACGGTCTTGTACTGCCCCCGAGGATCGCTCCCATACAGGTAGCTGTTATTCCTGTTGCTCAGAAGAAGGAGGGCGTTCTCGAAAAGGCAAACGAGCTGCGCAGCCGTCTTATAGACAAGGATATCCGCGTAAAGCTTGACGACAGCGACAAGGCGCCCGGCTGGAAATTCAGTCAGTATGAGATGCTCGGCGTACCGCTGAGAATAGAGATCGGCCCCAAGGATATCGAGAACGGCCAGTGCGTTATGGTTCGCCGTGACAACCGTGAAAAGACTGTCGTAAAGCTTGAAAATCTTGAAGCAGCGGTAGAACAGGCTCTCAAGGACGTACACGACAGCATGTACAATGCGGCTCTGAAAAACCTTGAGGAAAAGACCTTCATTGCCCGCACACACGAGGAATTTCTTGATATTGCCGCAAACAAGCCCGGCTTCATAAAAGCCATGTGGTGCGGCGATTCAGCCTGTGAGGATAAGCTCAAGGACGAGACCGGCGGCGTAAAGTCAAGATGTATCCCCTTTGTTGAGGAGCATCTGGGCGACACCTGCGTATGCTGCGGCAAGCCCGCAAAGCACATGGTCTACTGGGGCAGACAGTATTGATCTGAACAGACGAAGGTCATAAAACGGAAAGCTTTCTGCTCTCCGCATTAAATTATAAGTTTATAAAAGGGGTGCCTTGTTATGCGGGTGTCCCTTTTTATAATACAGAAGGGAGCAATATGATGGATATAAGAAAAATTCAGGCTTCTGCGGTCACCGAGACCGTCAGGGATCTCTTTATGGACATGAATTACAATATAGGCAGCGATATCCTTGATGCGCTGAACCGCGCCCGTGAAAACGAAACATCAGCAGTGGGCAGAAATGTGCTCGATCAGCTTATCGAAAATCACAGTATAGCCTCCGCTGAGGAGGTGCCGATCTGTCAGGATACAGGCATGGCTGTCCTCTTTGTGGAATACGGCGATCATGTTGTGATGGAGGGCGGCAGCTTTGAGGACGCCGTTCAGGAGGGTGTGCGTCAGGCTTATATTGACGGCTATCTGCGCAAATCCGTAGTGACCGACCCCGTTTTTGACAGGGTGAACACCAGGGACAACACTCCGGCGATAATTTACACAAGCATTGTTCCCGGCGACAGGATACATATTCTTGCCGGCTGCAAGGGCTTCGGCAGTGAGAATATGTCCTCCGTGAAGATGCTTACTCCCTCGGCAGGCGTAGAAGGCGTGAAGAAATTCATTATGGATACCGTAAAATATGCGGGTCCCAACCCATGTCCTCCGATAGTTGTCGGCGTGGGCATTGGCGGCACATTTGAAAAGGCGGCTATGCTCTCAAAGAAGGCAACTCTTCGCCCCATAAACACGCACAATCCCGACAGCCGCTATGCAGCTCTTGAGGACGAGCTTTTAAACGAGATAAACAAGACCGGCTTCGGTCCTGCCGGACTTGGCGGAAATACAACGGCTCTCGGCGTGAACATTGAGACATTCCCGACACATATAGCAGGTATGCCTGTGGCAGTGAACATCTGCTGCCATGCCGCAAGACACAAAGAAGCCGATATCTGACGAAACGGAGGATGAACATGAAAAAAATAACACTTCCGCTCACCGATGAAGTCATAAAAGATCTTCATGCCGGCGACAGCGTGCTTATTTCAGGAACAGTCATAACCGGACGCGACGCAGCCCACAAAAGACTTTACGAGCTTATACAGAAGGGCGAGCCTCTGCCCGTGAGCATTGAGGGCGAGGTCATTTACTATGTGGGACCCGCTCCGGCAAAGCCCGGACACGCAGTAGGCCCTGCCGGTCCGACATCGAGCTACCGTATGGACAAATACACCCCTTCCCTGCTTGACAGGGGCTTAAAGGGCATGATCGGCAAAGGTGCAAGGAATGACGAGGTAGTTCAGTCCATGATAAAGAACGGCGCCGTATATTTTGCAGCCATCGGCGGCGCAGCGGCTCTTATTTCAAGAAGCATAAAAAAGTCGGAGCTGCTTGCTTATGAGGATCTCGGAACAGAAGCGATCTACCGCTTTACTGTCGAGGATTTTCCTGCCATCGTTGTCATTGACTCCTACGGCAAAAGCGTACTTGTGACCGGCTGAAAAATTTTTCATTCAGTCACTTTAATGTCACTCTCGGATAGTATCATCTATTACAGAACAGAACAACAACGAACTGTGAAAGGATGACCGCTATGAACAGCAATGAGCAGAACGATAAAGATCTGACTTTCAATGATAATTATGCAGGTGAAAACAATATTCCCGATGAAACTCCCGAATATGATCCGTATACAGGTATGTTCAGCGATAATCCATACGACCTGTCCACCGGCGAATTCATACCTAAGAAAACCGAGCTGCCAAAGCCCAATGTCGAACTCGATCTCAAGCTTGAGTTCAAGAAGAAGCTGCTTGCCTTCGGCATAATGGCGACCATCATGACCCCGATAGTTATTATCACATATTTTTCCTCGATAAATACTTTCAGCAATACAAATATGATCCTGCACAACGACCTCATACTCATGGGTCTGTCTTTTCTGGGCGTTCTTGCAACCATTTTCGGCGCCTTCCTCATCATCAGATATAACAGCTCCACCGGCGCCACCCGAAGGATCGATGCCAGGGTGTTTTATATGGGACTGCCCTCATCCCTGCTCTGCGCTTCTCTGGTAACGCCCGAATATTCCTATATCGGCAACGCTATATGTATCGGTCTGATAATTGCATCGATCGTAAGCTTTGTGATAATTTTTTCAAAGAAGCTTTCTTTAGGTTCAAGGACCTTTTGCACCATTGCGCTGCTGATAATGGCATCTATATGCTTTTTCAGCGGCTCCTACGAAAAGCTGACTCTCATGCCGTTTGAGCTTGATTCCGAGTACATCATTCTTACGAAGCGTCCTGAAAGCCAGCTTCCTCCCGAAACAGACAGACGTGTATTCATCAGCACGAACATCAATGTAGAAAAGCAGGATTATTGTGAGTACAGATTCACCGACTACGAAACATTCTGCTGCCTTGTCAGCGAGAATGAAAATTTAAGAATGGAATATCCATTATTAGCAGACCCCACCAAAAGAGCTGCGATAGAGCTTAACGACATGATAAAGGACAAGCTCTCTGAACGTGCCGGCCGTTATGACCGCAATTTCTTCACCAAGCATGATCTTTTCATAAACGTCCAGTATTATCCGCAGAACGTCAATGATATCCACATTGCTAATTCAAACATTCTCCGTGATCATATCCAATACGATCTGAAGGTAGACTACACCGAGCCTGTAAAGAACCACTATATCAAAACAGATGTAGCAATTGAATTTCTCATCATGCCCAAGGACAGCAGCAACAATGTTTCATACAAGATCATAGAAAATGTCACCGGCTTTATTTACAGAGAAGAAGCCTGATATATCCTGACATATACAATGAAAAACAGACCGAAACAATATTGCTTCGGTCTGTTTTTTAGTTCCGGAGTATGAAGAAACGATCAGTGCAGGACGAAAACGCCTTGTACACGTCTTTTTCTCCTTTGCCGGATCAATATTATACTTTGAAGTTCAGCTCAACGCCGGAACGGTTGATCGCGCTGAGAATACCGCGCACTGAAGCCTTGAACACGCCGCTTGAAATGCCTACGCCGAATATCTTTCTTCCGTCCGGTGTGCGAAGCTGGATATAAGAAATAGCCTTTGAATCCGAACCCTGTGAGATAGAATCCTGATTGTAGGAGAGGAAATCAAAACCGGTCACGCCGATGGTCTTGAGCGCATTGAAGAAAGCATCAATAGGTCCGTTGCCCTCGCCGTATATCTCTACGTCACGGTCGTCCTTTACAAGATGGATAGTTCCCTTGAAGATCGCCTTTTCCGCATCAATGTTGGTTATCATGTGCTTTACAAGCCAGAGCTTCTGTTCGATGTCGATATAATTCCTGTTGAACACATCAAGAAGCTCCTTCGGAGACAGCTCTCTGCCCAGCTTGTCGCACTCTGCCTTTACCATTGCGCCGAATTCGGGGTGCATAGCCTTGGGAAGATCGTAGCCGAAAACGTGCTGCATGATAAACGCAGCTCCGCCCTTTCCGGACTGCGAGTTTATTCTGATAACAGGCTCGTACTGTCTGCCAACATCAGCCGGGTCGATAGGCAGATAGGGGATCTCCCACTTGTCGCTGTTGTGCTCCTTTACATAGTCCAGACCTTTCTTGATGGCGTCCTGATGAGAGCCTGAGAATGCAGTGAACACCAGATCGCCGACATAAGGCTGACGCTCGCCTATTCTCATATTAGTGCAGCGCTCGTAAATTTCACGGTAACGGGGCAGATCACTGAAGTCAAGCTTGGGGTCAACGCCCTGAGTGTACATATTCAGTCCTACTGTAACGATATCGAGGTTGCCGGTACGTTCACCGTTGCCGAACAATGTCCCTTCGATCCTGTCGGCACCTGCCAACAGGGCAAGCTCGGCACAGGCAACGCCCGTACCTCTGTCATTGTGCGGATGCAGGCTGATGATCGCAGATTCCCTGTTTTTCAGGTGCTTTATGAAATACTCTATCTGATCGGCATAGGTGTTTGGCGTGCACATCTCAACGGTGTTGGGCAGATTGAGAATGATAGGCTCCTCCGGTGTAGGCTCGAAAACGTCCATCACAGCCTGACAGATACGAACGGAATTGTCTATCTCGGTGCCTGAGAAGCTTTCCGGCGAATACTCAATGCGGAATTTAGTATCGCCCTCATATCCGTCTATCAGTTCCTTTATGAGCTTTGCGCCCTCAACGGCGATATCTATAATGCCGTCCATATCCTTCTTGAAAACGACCTTTCTCTGCAGAGTAGACGTCGAATTGTAGAAGTGTACGATAACATTTTTTGCTCCCTTGACAGCCTCGAAGGTCTTGCGGATAAGATGCTCTCTTGCCTGCACCAAAACCTGGATAGTTACGTCATCAGGTATATGGCTGCCCTCGATCAGCTCGCGGCATATCTCATACTCCGTTTCCGATGCGGACGGGAAGCCTATTTCTATTTCTTTGAAGCCCATATCGCACAGAGCGTGGAAGAACTCCAGCTTCTGCTGCAGATTCATGGGATCGACCAGCGCCTGATTTCCGTCACGCAGATCAACCGAGCACCATATAGGCGCCTTGGTTATAACATTGTCCGGCCATTCCCTGTGCTCCATTTTTATTTGCTGAAAGGGAACGTATTTTTTGAATCCTTTCTCCATTCTGATTACCTCCATAATTTTTTTTAATTATAAATATCAACAAAAAAGCCGCCCCGATCGTAAAAACGATCATGGGGCGGGCATAATGCTCGCGGTACCACCCAAATTCAGACGCTCTGCGTCCCTCAGCAAGCCTCCGACAAGGCTCCGGTATATAACGGTACCAGCCGTTCTGCCTTGATAAATTCGGACAGAAAGCTCCGGAATGAGCTATACATACGCATCCTGTCACCGCCTTACACCGACCGGCGGCTCTCTTTGCACAGAAGAACGCATCTTATTTCCTTCTCAGCTTTTCGGTTATTGAGCTGCTTGTACTATTATATAGCATACTCCGTTATTTTGTCAAGTGATTTGTTTGTTTTTTCAGGGAAATCAATTTTGCGCTGCAAGTCGTTCTGGCTGGGGGAAACCCTTTGTTAGGAACAAAGGGTTATCCCCCTTCTCGCCTGTCGGCTCGGTCGGCGCTTCTCAGCCTACGGCTGAGAGGTCTCCACCGGAGACCCGCGCCCCCTTCCTAAAAAACTTGTATTTTGCGTTCAAAATATTGTAAAGCTTTATTTTCGGATGGGTCGCTTTTTTGAAAAATGATTTCCTTATTATTTTTCAGTCTATTTTCTCAAATCTCGGAACTTCCTTGCCGTCAACATTTACATACTGATAGAAAATCGCCGAGGGTCTTGCCCAGATCTTCTGATCTCCGTACAGCGCTTTGTAAATAACAAGTTCCTCCGATGTTTCACTGTCCTTTGCAAGACAAATAAACTCATACTCGCCGCCCTTGAAATGACGGTACCTGCCCGGAGCGCCCACAGGCGGCAGCGGCTTCCTCTCGTCCTGTGCGGAAGCTCCCGCCTCTGCTGACGGGATCTCGGCGCTTGCTGCGTCGATAACATCGCCGTCAGGATATTCCGGCTTTTCACCGTTTGTAAGCACCAGAACTCTTGTGCCGTATGCCGGAATAGTGATGTTTGCGTAATTTCCGCTGACATCATAAACTGTCCTGCCGTCAAACACATCATAAAGCTTGCTGCCGCCATCGGTATTGAAGCCTAACTCAAAAGCCTTGTCGCTGAGGTTAAGGGCAATGTAAATGGTCTCGCCCTCAAAGCTGCGCTTGAATACAAGCTGCTCGTTGCGGATAACGGTATTCATAAACGAACCGTATTTGAGAGCCTTGTACTTTCTTCTCACAGCGCCCAGCCTGCAAACGTGGCGGAACAGCTCGTTTTCCTCTATATCGCTCACATCCACACACGGCCTTATGGGATAGTCATGCTCGGTCTTGTTTTTCTGACCCTTTATCCCCCACTCGCTGCCGTAGTAAACAGACGGTACGCCCGGCATGAAGTACAGCACCGAATAGGCGTTCTTTCCGTGTGCGGGATCCTTCAAGGTGCTTGCAAGACGGTTCACATCATGGTTGTCAACAAAGTTGTAGGTGTAAATATTATGATAAATGCCGCCATTCGCAAACTGACGGTTAAGGGAATGAGCTATCTCAAAATAGTTGTGGTCGTTGTGTGAGGAATAAATGCCCTTGTAGCATTCGTAGTTGGTGCATGAATCCAGCAGATCGGGATTCGCAAGACGCGCGTAGTCGCCGTGAATTATCTCACCCATGAGCCAGAACTGACTATCCTTGCTCTTGCAGAAGTGCTTCAGCTCTCTGAGAAAATCCTGATCCATACAGTAGGCAACATCAAGGCGCAGACCATCTATCTTGAACTTGTCCATCCACATTCCGACAGCGCCGAAAATGTGCTGCTTGACATCCGGGTGTCTGAGATTGAGCTTTACAAGGTCGTAGTTGCCTTCCCAGCCCTCATACCAGAACGGATCGCCCCAGGGGCTGTTTCCTCCGAAGTTGAGATTCTGGAACCATGAACAATAGGGTGAGCCCTGCAAATTCTTTCTCACGTCCTCAAAAGCCCAGAAGCCTCGTCCTACATGATTGAACACGCCGTCCAGCACTACCTTGATGCCGTTATCGTGAAGCGCCTGACAGACACGCTCAAAGCTGTCGTTGTCGCCAAGGCGGTTGTCTATATTGTAATAATCATTGGTATCATATCCGTGAGTGGTAGATCTGAAAACAGGTCCGAAGTAAACGGCATTGACATTCATCTTCTTAAGATGAGGAATGAAGTCGATCACCTTGTCAAGACGACATTCAAGCTTGCCGTCATTTACCCTTGGTGCGCCGCAGAAGCCCAGCGGATAGATGTGATAAAAAACAGATTCATTGACCCAATACATTTTTTTAATTCTTTCCTTTCAAACGGGAATTATTTGTGCGCCTATTGGCAGCTTTTCAATTATAGCACACTTTTACATAATACGCAAGAATAAAATGTTGTTTTTTGTAAAATATTACTACGAAACAAAAACTCTCCCCGAAAATTCTTCCGGAGAGAGCTGTCTATCAGTTTTCGATTTTTATTTTACCGTTCTTTGCTTTGCTGTGACCGGCAAGAAGATGTCCTATTTCGTTGGCTTCCCTTACCTCGTCCTCGTTCTCGACCATCTGGGGTGTAAAAGTCGCTTCGCTGTACCTTGTCTTATTTGTGGTGATATGATTGTTTATTACGCTTGCCGCACCAAAACGATCGCCAAAAAGAATGTCCATTTCATCAGCAAAGGAATCAAAGTCAAATTCACTGATGATATCCTTGATGCTGTCCGACCTTTTCATTTCCTCAGCTCCTTTGTCAGTTTCCGATGTATCTTTTTTTAGCCCGCTGTTTAACATTATACTACAATATTTTCCGATTTCAAGACAGCTTTGCAATTTTGTATAGAAAAAATATTGTCCTTATGATATAATAGTTTTGTTGATTTGATAAACTGTAAATGAGCGGGCTTGTTAAAATACACAAAAGCTTATTTGTTTTTTATTCGTCCGGCTCAGGAGAAGAAACCACATTTCCTGACGCTTTCCATATCCGCTCGTTTACGGTAATAAAATTTAAAGGAATGATCACATGAAGATACTGCACACAAAGCCCTGCGACGACGGCTTTCACATGCCCGCAGAGTTTGAAGATCACTACGGCTGCATCATGATCTTTCCTCACCGCAGGGACTCCTGGCAGAACGGCGCATACGCTGCCCGCAAAGCCTTTGCCGAGATAATCGGAATGATCTCACGCAGTGAGAAAATGATAGTCTGCGCCAGATACGATGACTATGATTCTGCCCGCTTTATGCTGCCCGAAAACGTAAGAGTTATCGAGATGGAATCGGACGATTCCTGGGCAAGAGACGTTGCCCCTACCTTTGTGACAAACGGAAAAGAGATACGCGGCATAGACTGGGGCTTTAACGCCTGGGGCGGACTTGCCGACGGTCTGTACTTTCCTTGGGACAAGGACAACAAGATGGCGCGAAAGCTCTGCGACTCAATGGATATTGACACCTACGATATGCGCAGCTTCATTCTTGAGGGCGGCTCCATACATTCAGACGGCGAAGGGACCATTATGACGACCGAAGCTTGTCTGCTGAGTAAGGGACGCAATCCCGACATGAACAAAGAGGAGATTGAGGATATGCTGAAGTCTTGTCTGGGCGCCGAAAAGGTGCTTTGGCTGCCCTGCGGGATATACAACGATGAAACAAACGAGCATGTAGACAATATATGCGCCTTCACCTCACCGGCAAATGTTGTGCTTGCCTGGACTGACGACACGAGCGACCCTCAATATGAGATGTCCAAGCGCTGTCTTGAATATCTTGAAGGCGTCACCGATGCAAAGGGCAGAAGGATCACCGTACACAAGCTGCCCCTGCCCAAGCCTGTAACCATAACGGCAGATGAATGTGACGGTCTTGACGACATGAACGGCGAGCCTACCCGCACTCCCGGCGAAAGGCTGGCGGCTTCGTATGTGAACTTCTATATTTCAAACGGACATGTCATTGTGCCGCAGTTCGGAGACAGCAATGATAAACAGGCTCTTGAGATACTCCGGCGGCTGTTCCCGACAAGAACGGTAAAGGGCGTCTATGCCCGTGACATTCTTATAGGCGGCGGAAATATCCACTGCATAACCCAACAGATACCAATGGCAGACAAATTCAGATAAGGAGAATAAGTATGAGAAAAGTAAAGGTCGCAGCCGTACAAATGGCTATGGGCTGCAAAATAGAGGATAACATTTTCAATGCGGAATATCTGGTAAGAAAAGCCGCCGGCGAGGGCGCAAACGTCATTCTTCTGCCGGAGCTTTTTGAAACAAGATACTTTTGCCAGCAGCGCGACTATGACTATTACAAGTTAGCAAGACCGCTTGAAGAAAACCTTGCGGTAAAGCGTTTTTCTGCCGTATGCCGTGAGCTTGGCATAGTAATTCCGGTAAGCTTTTTTGAGCGTGACAGGAACAACACCTACAACAGCATTGCAATGATAGACGCAGACGGCTCCATACTCGGCATATACCGCAAAACTCACATTCCTGATGATCAGTTCTATCAGGAAAAATTCTACTTCACGCCCGGCAACACCGGCTTCAAGGTCTGGAACACCCGCTTCGGAAAGATCGGCGTCGGTATATGCTGGGATCAGTGGTTTCCGGAAAGCGCCCGCTGCATGGCTCTCATGGGCGCGGATATGATACTTTACCCCACAGCGATAGGCTCCGAGCCGATACTTGATGTAGACAGCATGCCTCACTGGAGAAGGTGTATGCAGGGTCATGCCGCTTCAAACGTAGTTCCCGTTATTGCCGCCAACAGGATCGGCACCGAACACGTTTTCCCGTCACCGGACAACAACAATCAGGAATCCAGTCTGTGTTTCTACGGTTCGTCATTCATCACCGACCCGACCGGCGAGATCATTGCAGAAGCCGACCGCACAAGCCAGTGTGTCATCGCCGCCGAGCTTGACCTTGACGCCGCCTACGAGCTGAGGATGAGCTGGGGTCTTTTCCGTGACCGCCGCCCCGAAATGTACTCACCGATAGTAAGCGGCTGACTTATTTCACCCGAAAGCCGCTGACATTGAATAATAAAAAACGCTCCCCGCAGTGCAAGCAGATCCACTGCGGGAAGCGTTTTTCTGTTTTATCAGACCTCTTATGCTACATGACTCATAAGATAATTTACCCATATCTGACAGCCTGCATAGTTCAGGTGCAGACCCATGTAGTTCGGATCAAAACAAAGCTCGTCTTTCAGATTGCCCTTGCCGTCCGAAACGACCTCCGCCACGTTCACGAAAACATA
Organism: uncultured Ruminococcus sp.; assembly: GCA_902796475.1. Taxonomy (GTDB): domain Bacteria; phylum Bacillota; class Clostridia; order Oscillospirales; family Acutalibacteraceae; genus UBA1213. The sequence continues at coordinate 7,744 of CADBPE010000182.1, read as the reverse complement.
TCCTCTTTCGTCACAAGCCTGCGCCGCAAGCTCGTTGTACCTTGCAATATTGCGGTTGTTCAGGCTGGATCTGTTGTCCATTGAAGCTATGAGCGGAGTGATGGACTCAATGTATATCTGCACATCGGGACTCTTTGCAAGTATCCTGTCGCAAAGCTCAAGCATATGCTCAACAGTCACCTCAGGAGAATAAATGCCGAGATCGTTCATGCCCAGCATGATGAACACGTTTTTCCTGCCCGAAAGGCGTACAGCCTCGTCAGTAGTGACCTTCTTTCCGTAATAAACAGGATGCAGATTTCCCTGCGCGTTAATATCCCAGAGCGCGGAATGATAACCCATACCTACGGAGCATATAAAATCGGCGTCGCTGAGCCAGCCGTTGTCCGAATAGTTGTAGAGCGCATTTGTCACGCTGTCGCCTACAAAAACAGCATCGTCAAACCAGCTCGGATCAACGGTGATGCCGGTCAGCTTGCCGCCGGCAGGCTTTTCCTTTACAGTTACCGTACATTCGGCGCTGATGCCTGCGGGAGTTATCGCAGTGACCTTTACGGTTCCGGGTTTAAGCGCAGTGATAAGACCGGTGCTGTCCACAGAAATAACGGAAGCATCCGACCAGTACCACGAAAATCTGCGGTCTGTCGCTTCGGCAGGCTCCAGATAGCATCCCAGCTGGAATTTCCTGCCCTCATACATGGTAACGCTGCTATGACTGATATTTACCTTGCTGACCGGAATATCCTTCTTTTCTTCCTTTGAAGTCTGCCCGGAGCTTTGCGGCTTTGAAGACTGTTCCGGCTTTGAAGACTGTTCCGGCTTTGAAGACTCTTGTGAAGTCACCTCCGACACAGGCTCGGAATGTGTTTCACTTCTTTCCTGTTCGGAGCTTTCTTCCTTTGAGCTTTCCTTGCTGCTTTCGGCTTTGCTTTCCCTGCTGCTCTCCTCGCTGCTCTCGGTTTTGCTTTCCCTGCTGCTCTCTTCGCTGCTTTCGGCTTTGCTTTCCTTGCTGCTTTCCTTGCTGCTCTCTTCGCTGATCTCGGCAGAACTCTCCTTGCCGCTCTCCTCGCTGCTTTCGTCAGAGCTTTCCGGTACGCTCTCTGTGCTGCTTTCCGGCTTGCTTTCGCTGATTTCCGATGATATCTTTGTTTCAACTGCCGAAACAGTCGGAAGGCTCTTTGGCTGCGATGTTTCGGATGACGCTCCGCTCTTTCCGCAGCCCGCAAGAAAAGCCGCAGACAGCGCTGCCGCCAGAACTATGCTTATTATTCCTTGTTTTTTCATACTCTATTATCTCCATGAGAATTTTTTGCGGCAAACGGCAGCATGTACGATGACCTGGATCATGCTGTCATTTTACGCTTTTATTTTTTGCAATGATATTGCCGGTCACAGCCCGGACATTTGCCCGGACGTGATCGGCAGGTCGTATTATTATTTTATGCCGTCGGGATTCTTTTTCTGGAAGTTCCAGGTATCCTCACACATTTTGTCGATACCGTATTCAGCCTTCCAGCCAAGCTCCCTGTTTGCCTTTGAAGCGTCGGCATAGAATGCGGGAAGATCTCCCTCTCGTCTGTCGCCGATAACATAGTTGAGCTTGCTTCCGCTTGCCTTTTCAAATGCGTGTACGATATCCAGCACACTGTAGCCCACGCCGTTGCCTATGTTGTAAGCATCAATGCCGGTGGTTTCAAGTATCTTTGCCACTGCGCAAAGATGAGCCTTTGCCAGATCGACAACATGGATGTAGTCACGGATACAGGTGCCGTCCTTGGTGTCATAATCTCCGCCGAAAACGGTAAGCTGCGGCAGTCTGCCGATAGCCACTCTTGCAATGTAGGGCATGAGATTGTTCGGGATACCGTTGGGATCCTCACCGATAAGTCCGCTTTCGTGCGCGCCAATGGGATTGAAATAGCGAAGCAGAGAGATGCTCCACTCGTTGTCAGCCTTGTAAACGTCACCAAGTATCTGCTCGATGAAGTGCTTTGTTCTGCCATAAGGATTGCTCACATCGCCTGTTATCATATCTTCCTTGTAGGGGATCGGGTTATTGCCGTAAACCGTTGCGGATGAGCTGAACACGATCTTCTTGCAGCCGAACTTTTCCATTACCTCAAAAAGCACCACGCTGCCGTAAATATTGTTTTCATAGTAAAGCAGCGGAAGCTTTGACGACTCGCCCACAGCCTTCAGACCGGCAAAGTGGATAACGGCATCGACCTTATTTTCACCGAATATTTTTTCCATGCCTTCTCTGTCACGGATATCACATTCATATTTTTTAAGAGTCTTGCCGGTTATCTTCTCGACCCTGTTGAGCACCTCGGGCACACTGTTGTAGTAATTATCAACACAAATTACGTCATAGCCTGCATTGAGAAGCTCAACGCAGGTATGGCTGCCGATATATCCGGCGCCGCCTGTAACAAGAATAGTCATGCGATTATCTCCTTTACAAATTATTATGGGATATTCTTTATTCATTATAACCTTTTTGCCCTCGACTTGTCAACTGATAGAGTTTTTCACGCTGCAGGTCATGCGGGTCATGCGGGGGAAACCCTTTTCCGGCGGAAAAAGGGTTTCCCCCGCGCCCCCTTCCTAAAACCGCTGAATTTTTACAGCACGAAACTTTTGATTTTTTCATTGATGATCAATTCACACAAAACCCGCCGCCGGAATAACCGACAGCGGGTCTGAAAAATTTCTTAGATCATCAGAAACCGATCAAAGAAACAGGCTTGTCTGTATAAATGCGCTCGATAGCCTCTGCAAATACAGGAGCAACATGAAGCATTGTGAACTTGTCGAGCATTCTGTCCTCGGAAATGCTCACTGTATCAAGCAGAGCGACCTCCTTGATAACACTGTTCCTGATACGCTCGATAGCGGGGCCTGAAAGTACCGCATGAGTAGCGCCTGCGTAAACCTCGGTAGCGCCGCCTCTTTCAACAACAGCCTGAGCTGCGTTTACAAGTGTGCCGGCTGTATCGATCATATCGTCAACAAGGATTACCTTCTTGCCCTTGACCTCACCGATGATGTTCATTACCTCGGATACGTTAGCCTTGGGACGGCGCTTGTCAATGATAGCGATGGAGCAGCCTACACGGGTAGCAAAGTTTCTTGCTCTGGTCACGGAACCGAAATCGGGAGACACAACTACGAAATCATCGGGCTTGTCTGCGATCTTCTCCTTGAAGAAGTTTGCAAGGATAGGCGCACCCACAAGGTGGTCAACAGGAATGTTGAAGAAGCCCTGTATCTGATTTGCATGAAGATCCATAGTAAGAACACGGTCTGCGCCGGCGGTGGTGATAAGATCGGCAACCAGCTTTGCAGAGATCGGATCTCTTGCTTTTGCCTTTCTGTCCTGACGCGCATAGCCGAAGTACGGGATGACCGCAGTGATGCTTGCGGCGGAAGCTCGCTTCATGGCGTCGATCATAATAAGCAGTTCCATAAGGTTATCGTTTACAGGCGCGCAGGTGGACTGAACGATGAAGCACTCAGAGCCTCTTACAGACTCATGCAGTGAAACGGATATTTCTCCGTCGCTGAAGCTTGTGACCTCTGACTTTCCCACCGGTATTCCCAGACAGTCTGCGATCTGCTGAGCTACCTGTCTGTTGGAATTACAGGTAAAGATTTTAATGTCCTTGCCGTGAAAATTCATTTGATTCGTCTCCCCATCATTATTTTTTACGATTATAAAGCAGCGCCAAAAGCAAAGCGGCACTGTCAAGCAAATAAGATATAACTACATTTTAATACTGTTTTATCAAAAAATCAAGTTATTACTAACCATTCCGGCTCTCAAACAAAATAATTGTATCCTTTTATGTAAAAAAAATAATAATCTCCGCAAATATGATTTAATATGCACAAAGGAAGATCACTGCCTGTTTTTCCTTATTTTGCCTATGAATACGGTTATTGACGCTCGTTTGCAAAGTGCTGTACCAAATATTCCGCTCTGCTCCACACTTGTTCGCAATGACATTTTTCTGATCTGAAAAACGCGCATTGCGAACAATAATGCTTTCAGAGATCATCGCCTGCCGTTTTTTACTGAGCCGGATGCACTGCGGTGTTATCCGGTATATCTGTATTTTCAATGATGACCGCCGGTCCCAGCTCGCAGAATGAGCCTATATTGACCTTTCCTCTTATTATGGTCGAGGGCAGTATTACCGTGTTCGCTCCAATGGCAGCGTCTTTGCCGATCATCACTCCCTCTGTACAGGGAATAACAACGCCGTTCTTCATGTGATTTTCAAGTATGCGCCTTCTTGCTATCTCATTGAGCCTTGCAAGCTGAATACAATCGTTTGCGCCAAGAACGGAATCCGCATTTTCGGCCTTGAATGCGATGACCTTCAAGCCGTCCTTCTGAAGTATCTCAATAGTGTCGGTAAGATAATACTCGCCTGTTTTCGGGCTTTTCGTGAGCCTGCCGAGAGCGTTCAGCAGAGCATCACAGTCAAAGCAGTAAACGCCCGAATTTACCTCATGTATCCTCCTGATCTCATCGGTCGCTTCCTTTTCCTCTACTATGCATTTCAGTGAGATACCGTCCTCCTGTCTTATCATTCTGCCGTAGCCGAAGGGATCCTCCACCTCGGCGGATACGACTGTACCGGCGCTTTCACTGCTTGCCTCCAGTGCTGCTGCGAGCGTGTCCGCTGAAATGAACGGAGCATCGCCGCTGAGTATGAATACCTTCTTGCCCCTGTTTTTTTCAAGAAAACCGGCCGCCGTCATTACCGCATGACCCGTTCCAAGTCTTTCCGACTGGAAAACCGTTTCCACCTCAAAGGGCAGTGTGTGAAGATATTCCTCAAGATATTCTCTTTTGCTGCCTGTAACTACACAGATATCGCTGATACCCGCTTCGCGCACAGCATCTATCACCCATTCGATCATCGGCTTAAAAAGCACCTGAGCAAGCACCTTTGGTCTGCCGGACTTCATTCTTTTTCCTTCGCCGCCGGCAAGAATGACGGCACAAGCATTATTCTGCATTGAATTACCTCCTGTTTCTGCGTTTCTTATAAAAGTTATGTTAAAAAATACCGGTAAATGAGTTCATTAAGCATTTCAGGCTTTTTTGCTTGCCTGAGATACCGCCTTTGAGCTTTCCTTCGACGCTTCCTTTGAAGGCTCCGACTCGTTTTTGTCGTTGTCGAACACACGCTCGTACAGCTTATTGTCCTCCGGATCTACATAGCGCACCTTTACGGTAATAGTCTTTTTGTTTATACAGCTTTCAAGCTGGTCTACAAGAGAAAGGAACACGTCTTTTTTATCTTCAACGCTCTTTTTCACATTCTCAATAAAATCATCAGTAAGCCAGAGGTTGAAATCCTTGCTGAATTTTCTTTCAAATATTAGCGAGCCTTTTTCGGCAAATACTTTTGTAGTGAGGATACCCTGACTGTCAGGACCTGATATTTTTGCGATCATCCTCTTTGCGGCGTCAGACTGTATATATTCCTCCAGAGTATTGTAAGGTCTGCCGTCGTCAAGCTCAAATCTGATGGTACTGTTTTCGAGATCATCAGACTCAAATATGACGGGAACGGACACTTCTGTCGTTTCCGGATTATCCTGATCTGCGCTGCTCTCTCCGGAAGGCTCCGAATCTGTTCCCGAGGATACCGGCGCTCCCGAAACCGATGACGCTGAAGCTTCGGACGAAGCCTTGCCGCCGTTATTGCCGCAGCCTGCGGACAACACGCACAGCGCAGCCATGATACATAGCGCAGCAGCCTTGTATATCTTCATTTTCATTCTCCTTTCAGCAGACAAATTCAAACTTATCAACATCGAACAATCCGCAGTCCGTTATCCTGAGCTGCGGTATAACGGGCAGAGCCGTAAATGACAACGTGATAAACGGGTCAATGTCCTTGTCAACGCCCATGTCGTATGCAAGCCTGATAACGGCGTCCAGTTCAGGAATGAACTCATCTGCGGTCTTCATGCTCATCAGTCCGCCATACTCAAGCGGCAGATCGCCCTTTACTTCGCCGTCGGCAACTATGGTATAGCCGCCGTTTATCTTTTCAAGCTCTTTTACAGCCATGAACATATCGCTGTCATTGTCGCCCAGAACTATAATATTGTGAGAATCGTGAGCCACCGTAGTGCCGACTGCGCCATGCTTCAGACCGTATCCGGTAATGTATGCACACGACATACTGCCCGTAGCGTGGTGACGCTCTATAACGGCTATTTTTCTTACAGAGCCGTTTTCCAAGCCTGCCGTTACCTCTTCATGCGTCATGCGTATATGCTTTGTGAGTATCTGATTCTTTACAAGACCGATAACTGAATACTCCTTCTGCTGAGGGATAACGAAAGCATCAGCCCTAAGCGGCGCAATATTTACCGATCTTGGCGGACAAACCGGGTTCTCGATACCTCTTGTATAAGCGGTAGGCACGCTTTCACCCATTTTCTTCACGTTAACTCCGCCCCTGTACACTTCGCACACAGAAACGCTTTCCAGATCGTCAAGCACTACCATATCAGCCTTGTATCCGCAGGCGATCGCTCCGCTTCGTTTCAAGCCATATATTCTTGCGGCATTGATAGTAGCCATCTGATAAGCATTTACCACCGGCAGACCAAGCATTATAGACTTTTTGATATTATAGCGTATCGTACCTTCCTTCCTGATGTCTGCAAGGTGCTTATCATCGGTACAGAAAGCAAGGCGGGTAGTATCTATATGATTTTCGACAACACCTTTTATGATATCCTCAAGGTTTTTCGATGCCGAGCCTTCACGAACCAGCACAGCAAGGCCGCACCTGAGCTTTTCTACGGCTTCCTCGTATGTAGTGCTTTCGTGATCGGTGTCTATGCCTGCGCAAACGTAAGCATTAAGCTCCTTGCCGGAAAGTCCGGGCGCATGTCCGTCTATAACAAGGTCGTCAAATTTACGGATCTTTCTCAGGACATTATAGTCCTTTTCTATCACGCCGACAGAATTCATCATTTCGCCCAGGCCAAGAACATTCGGGTCCTCTTTAAGCATCACGAGATCATCGGCGTCCATATCCGAGCCTGAATGTTCAAACGCTGTTGCCGGCACACATGAAGGAAGCATAACATAATAGTTGATAATGCTCTTTCTTGCAAATTTCAGGATATCCGCTATTGCGCCTATACCGCCGACATTTGCTATCTCATGCGGATCGGTTATCACGGTAGTTGTTCCCTGTTTCAGTTCCTCCATAGCATATACCCAAGGAGTGACCATTGAAGATTCCACATGGAGATGCGCGTTGATAAATCCGGGAACGACATACTTGCCTGTAATATCCTTTTCGGTCCTGCCGTGATAATCGCCTATACCGACTATATAGCCGTTGGAAACAGCCACATCAGCTTTGAATATCTCACCCGTAAACACACTGAGGATATTTCCGTTTTTCAGAACAAGCTCCGGCAATTCCTGTTCTCTTGCCGCAGAAATAATATCCTCCAGAAACACATTTCTTCTTCCCGTGTTCATTATTCTCCCTCCGTTTGATCGATATAATATCCGATAATACATCATTATACACTCTAAAGCGGTTTCTTGCAACCCGAATTTTCAGTCTGCCGGGGGAAATCAATTTTGCGCTGCAAGTCATACTGAGGGAAACCCTTTGTTAGAAACAAAGGGTTCTCCCCCAGACCCCCTTCCTAAAAAACTTGTATTTTGTGATCAAAATGTCATGAAATT
>CADBPE010000181.1 GCA_902796475.1 uncultured Ruminococcus sp. | reverse complement strand
GAGCTGTCGCCCTTATATACATAAGGACCGTTAGCGCCGTTGGTGGAGATAGCGATAAGTCTGTTTACGCCGTCTGAGTTGCTGAATGTAATGCCTGAATTCCAGAGTGTGCCGCCTGCTGCTGTCTGGCACTTGTTGCCGATAGTATCGGACTTACCTGTGCTTACAGCTACAAAGAACGGGATATTCATTGTCTGATAAAGGATGCCCTGTGTCAGCGGATAGTCATCGTTCGGAGCAACGATATCCTGAACATTGGTCATTTCCCACATCAGATAGATATTGTTGTCGTCATAAGCGCCATAGAGGGTGTAAAGGTCAAGAGGAAGCTCGAACATTGAGTTCGGACGATATACACGCGGGTCATCGTTGGCTGTGCCTTGTGCGATTATCATTGAGCTGTCCCAATCGGAGATATCACCGTCAACGGTGATAGTCTTCTTGCCGCCCTTGCCGGCTGCATTTGTGGAATAATAGCTTGAAAGTGTACCTGCGGAGGATGATGTTGTCTTAACAACATACTTCTTCTCATACTTGAATGTGAAGCTCTTCTTTGTACCGTCAGAGCCTGTTGCTGTTGCGTCAACCGTTACGGTCGAATCGCCGATCTTGCCTTCGCCGATAACAACGCTTGCAGAGCCTGTGAACTCCTTTTCGGGACCGTTATCTACCTTATATGTACCCTTTGTTGCGTTTGAGAGTGTGAGCTTAATGGTAGTAGTCTCATCTGAGAAGCTTGAGCCGCTTGCCTTGTCAACAGTTACTGTCGGCTCTGAGGGAACCGGGATCGGATCAGGATCGGGAGTGGAGGGAAGATCTACCCAGTTGCTGGGAGCTGTGAACAGCATTGATTTGCCGCCGATGGAAAGTCCGGGCTGCATATCGGCAGGATATCTGTTGGTAGCTGAGCCTGTACCGTCGTTGAAGATAACACGGCCTGTTTCATAGCCTGTTACATCGAGTGAGAAATACTTTCCGTCCTGACTCATCTTAACGCCCGGCCATGCTGCCATAGACTTAGCGCTTTCGCCGTCGCCTGTATAAACATAAGCATAAACTGCCGGCCAGTTTCCGACTGAGTTATCTACGTTTACAGTAACGCTCTTGCTGTCGGACTTTGTATATGAACCGGTAGCCGTTACTGTCTTGCCGTTTGTATCTGTGCCTGTTACGGTAAGTGTTACCTTGCCGCCTACTGCAACGCTTTTACCGATAGAAATGGTCTTTGTGCCGGAGAAGGAACCGGATGTACCGTCAGTAGCGGAGTAAGAAGCGTTTGTAACATTGTTGGCAGTGATCGTAACGCTCATTTCCGTCTTGAATGTGCCGCTTGTGGGAGATACGGAAACGCTGCCTGAGGGTGTGGGTACGGGTGTATCGCCGCCCTTATAGAACACTGCGATACCGCAGTCGCTGATTGAACCGCTCATGGTGGTAGATGTAACTGTCCATGTGCCGCCGCCGACTGCATCGGTGTATGTTCCCTCGGGAACTGTGCCGCCGCCGTTAGGAACTGTTACCTGCTTGCCGCCGCCGCCTGCGTTTACTACTACGGCGCCCTTGCCGCGGCAGATAACGTAGCAGTTCTCAGCAGTTGTGAGGTATTCCTTTGTGCCGACGTTGGCATTCTTGAACTTGTTGACCTCTGCTACCTGCTTCTCTGTGAAGTGAGTTGAGCCCTTCTTGTTGTACATAATGCTATTGTGCTGCTTCTCGAATGGTCTTGAGAGGTAAAGTGTCTGGGAATTTGCTCTTGCAGCGGTAACTGCATAGGATCTGTCCATGATGTTCTCGCTCAGGCCGTTTGTCCAGCCGTTGTTGCAGTATGTATCATGGCTTTCAGCCCAGTAAACGATCTTGGAAGCGCTTACGCCTCTGTTTGCCCACTTACCTGTATTCTGTGTAGCGCTGCCGTCTCTGATAGAGCCGGTGATCTCGCCGCAGTAGTTATCGTCTGTAACGCCGATATACTTGGTATATTCTACCATCTTATCGTCGCCGCCGGAATTTGTAGGACCGTCAAGGATCTCACCGTAGTTGTAAAGACCTGCACCGGTCACTGCCGGCCAGAAGTTACAATCCTCGGAAGGAAGACCGATGTGCTTTGCAGCGTCCCAACGGATACCGTCAACGCCGCAGTTCTTAAGGTCGTTGACCATAGCGGCAACTACCTGCTGTACATACTGGTGTTCGGAGTTAAGGTCAGGCATACCGATGTTGCAGTGAGTTACCTGCCAGCGGTTGCCCCAGTCTACATTGTTCTTTTCTGTGTTGAACTCAGTGTTGTGATAGAATTCATCGCTCTTGAGATTGTCGAAGACATTGGCGTTTCTTCTGCCGTCTGCCCAGCCTGCAAGGTGGTTTGCAACAACGTCAACGATGACCTTTACGCCGTACTCGTGAGCCTTGGCACAAAGAGCCTTAATGTCATCAGCGGAGCCGATGTCATTACCTACGGAGAAGCCGAGAGGCTGATACAGCCAGTACCAGATGCCCTGTCCGTCATGGGGCTGAACAGGAGAGGTCTGAACGCTGGTAAAGCCTGCTGCTGCGATCTCAGGGATAGCGGCTGTGATATCGCTGATGCTCCAGTTGAAGCAGTGCAGAATATTACCGTCCTCGATCCTGTCTGCAAGACCGTTTGAGCCTGCCGCGTAGACTTCAGTGTTTAATGCCGGTGTGGGAACGAGTGAGCTGCCGAGACCCGTAAATGTTGTAGCAAGCAATGCAGCGGTCAGAAATACGCTTGCGATCTTGCTGCCGAGTCTGAAGCGGCTCTGCTTTGATTCATTGTTCACTAAAATCACACTCCTTGTTTTAATTTTGGGTTGTTATGCGAAAATACACATCAAGGCTTCCGGCATATCCCTTCTACAATGTGCAGGAAACGCACACTCACACATTGTATATACCGTTAACCTTTGTTTACAATATTTTAACATTTTTTTAATGACTTTGTAAAGCAATTTTCGTTCACGTTTTGAAAAGAGTGATGCTTTTTTGTTATTATTTTTTCTGTATAAAAAAATAATTTTGTGATATACTACAATAATTTCATGTTTAGATTCAATCATTTTACCAAAGGAAGAATATCTTTTTAGGCATTTCAACCAATCCAATTATCTCCATATTGTCTATTTCTGACAAGAATAATTTTTAGCAAAATGCACAATTTTTATTTTTCTGTTAATCCGGGTTTACTGTTTTTGCCAATGTCTTAATCAGGCTTTAAGCATCGCCGGAAATCTGATTTTTCCGCATATTCAGCGACATTTAATATTTATAGGACGAGATATGCGTCCTTTAGGCAAAATATAACAAATTGCCACATTTTTAAAACTTTTCTTCTTTACGCTCTGAGCCCCGCATTTTTCTTGTGAGCGGATATTACGCGCATCAGCCGTTTTGCAGCCAATGAAAAGCATTCACAAGGTCCAGTACAGAATTGAAAAGCGGCTCCATATATCAATGGCAGCCGCATAAAACAGGATCATATATTTATCAATAATTTTTATTTGCCGCCTTACGGCGGCGGTTTGTCAGCTTAACTTTATCAGTGCCCCTTGCCGCTGCCGAAATATGCGTCAAGTATCTTTCTCGCGGCAGTCACCGCTGCATAACTCTTTGCGCCGTGTTCAACCATTACGGCTACGGCTATCTCCGGATCATCGTATGGGGCAAAGCATATAAAATTCGCATGGTCAGAGCCTCCGTTCTCGGCAGTGCCTGTCTTGCCCGCTACTTTAACAGGATAATCCGCCAACGGTCCGTAGCTCTCGGCAGCATGCAGCATAGCCCGTTTCACTGCATTAAGATTTCCCGGCGTTACACGCATACTGTCGGCAAGCACACTGCGGGTCCTTTCGATGCTGCCGTCCGCTCTGACTATCCTGTCAACAACGTGGGTCTTCAGCCGCATACCGTTATTGGCTATTGCAGCAGTGTAAGCCGCCATCTGCAGCGGCGTGAACTGGTTATCCGACTGACCGATAGCTGCCGGCGAAACCGACGCGCTGTACCATTCACTGCCCATCATACTGCTGAATCCGGGTCCCGCAAGAGTGCCGGCGCTCTCGTATACCTCTACTCCGGTCTTTACGCCCAGACCGCACCTCACCGCATACTTATTGAGCAGCTCTATCCCCAGACGCCTGCCTGTTTCGGCAAAAAACACGTTGCACGAATTGACCATTGCGCTGTCCATATCCTGCTCTCCGTGATATCCCATGCACCACAGCCGCAGACCGTTTTCTGTATATACGCCGCTGCATGTGATGACTGTATCCGCAGTCAGCTTGCCCTCCTGCAGCGCCGCCAATGCCGTAAGCGGCTTGAATGCAGAGCCCGGAGCAAGCGCGCCCGCAAACGCCCTGTTGAACAGCGGAGAAGCTTCATCCTCCGAAAGCGCCTCATAGTCCTTATAATAGCTTGCAAGGTCATACCCCGGACAGCTTGCGGCGCACAGCACCGAAAAGTCCTTCACGTTCAGCACCACCGCCGCCGCTCCGTGACAGTCTGCGCCCATATTTTTATCGTTCACCTCCTCGGCATATTCATTTGCCTGCCTGACAGCCTCCTGCAAAGCCTGCTGCGCCCTGACCTGCAAAGAAAGATCTATCGTCAGATACAGCGAATCTCCGGGTTTTGCGGGTTCCGTCCTCACAAGAGCGATATTTCCATCCTCATCCTCACGATATATTTTCCTGCCCGGAGTTCCTCGCAGCTCACTCTCAAAGGCAGCTTCTATGCCGCTTTTGCCTATTATATCCGTGTACGAATAGCCCTTTTCGCCAAGCTCCTCGTATTCCTCCTGTGATATCAGTCCGGTAATGCCCACTATATGCGGAGCCGCCGAACCGTTTATATATGTGCGGCGGGCTGCCGATTCAATGCTCACGCCATGCACATCTCTCATTCTCTCCGAAATGATGGCCATTGACCTTTCGCTTATCCCATCGGCAAAAATGTACGGATTTTCACGGCTGTAAGCCATTTTTTCCATATTGTAGCGCACACTTGCGATTTTCCGGCAAAGCCCGGCAGGATAATCACGGCAGCCGTATTTTTCCGCAAGAAAGTCAAGCGTCTCCTGAGCATCAGGACTGCCCGATTCATTCACAAGACTGTCGGCTTCGCTTTTCTTTTTATCATCAAAAACGATCCTTCCTTTATCGTCCGTTATAATAGGCAGGATATCAGTCCACTTTTCGCCGCAGCTTTCGGTTATTTCCGTCAGCTCGGCTATAATGCCGTTCAGATCGTCATTTCTGATAAACAGCTTATTGAGCGTTATCCTGTATCCGGTAAGATTCTGCGCCAACGGTATGCCGTTAACGTCAAATATCTCACCCCTGATATTGTCGCCCATGACCGTATATATCTGACTCCCGCCAAGATCGGCGTACATCCATGACTGCACAGCCTGCCATTGAATAAGTCTTGCAAGAAACACCGCCGAAACAGTCAGGGTAATTCCCGCCAGGATCATTGATCGGCTGCCGGAACGCTTCTTTTCCATGAAAAACCTCCTGTTATACTGCTGATCGTGTTTATTCCTATCAATTGATATTGATAATAGTATCAGCCGTTCATATATTCAGAACGTATGCGAAAGAATAACAGGTCCATACCGTAAAACACCGGAACGGCAAGAAGTGTGCATAAGATCCTCATTATGTAACGCTTTGCAAAGAACTGCCATCCGTCCGGATATCCCCGCATAAGATAAAAAACAAAAAAATGTATGAACATAACCGCAGCTATCCCCGCAAACGCTGCCGCCGTGACCGTGAACAGATTCCTCTTGAAAAAATTTTCAAACAGCAGGCTCACACTATAACAAGCTGCCGGCATGATGACCGAAAAAAAGCCTATTGAGCCGCAATATGAAATATCCGTGAGTACGCCGCACATAGCCGCAAATATCACCGAAGTCACCTGACTCTCAAAAAACGCTATCGAAAATGCAGCCGACAGCACAAGCGCCGCTCTTGCGCCGAACAGTTCAAGCGCCGGAAACGGCAGCGACTGCAAAAGAAAAGCCGCAAAACACTCAAAAGCATAAAGCAGATATCTTATTCTTCCCTTAACCGTCACGGTTCATTTCTCCTTTGTAAAAAGCTCGTCCTTGCCGCTGAAATCCGTTATTATTGCCGCGCTTTGGATTTTACGCGCATCTTCATACGGTTCTATCTCCGCCGCCGGCATGGCTGTGAAGGCGTCTGTATACACCGCTTTTATCCTGCCTATCAGCAGATCCTTCGGGAACATGCCGCCAAAGCCCGATGTGACCGCCATATCGCCCTCGGAAATGCCGCTGCCTGCGGGCAGATTCGTCATTTTGGTCCTGCCGGAGTCTGAAAGAGCCGTACTGCCGCTTATAACGCCAACGCTGCCGGTCCTCTTTACAACTGCGCCTATCGCGGCTTCGGGTGAAAGTATCGTAGTTACCCTGCACGAACGCATTGAAACGCCGCTCACATAACCTACAAGCCCCTTTTCCGTTACGACAGGAGAATTCAGCTCCACGCCGTCAAATGCGCCCTTATCCATAACAAAACCGAAGAAATTCTCGTCAGGATCCCGGCTGATGACCGCCGCCGGTATCAAAGAGATCGACTCGTTCTGCTTTTTGATGTCAAAATACCTGCGCAGCTCTTCGTTTTCCGCCATTATATCGTAATGCTGCGCAAGCTCCTCACGCAGACGGCAGTTTTCCTCACTGAGCCTTGAAAGCTCATTTTCAAGCTCCTCACGGCTTTTCGGCGGCGGGTCTGCATTGCACATGAGCCGCTGCACCGGCTGAATAATACAGCCTTCTATGAACCCGCTCACATACTCGTTGCCGACAGATATAAGTGAAATCACAAGAAACGCCGCTGTAACACCGGCAAGCACCCGGAATCCCCTGCTGCTGAATATCCCCTTCAATGCCGTTCACCGTCAGCAGACAGAGCTTCGCGCAGGATAACGGGGCAGCGGTCTTACCCTCGTTCTGCGGGAAACCAGACGTTCAAGGCGTATTCCGGCGCCCAAAGCAACGCAGTCCAGCGGATGCTCGGCAGTGCGCACCGACATTCCCGTTTCCTGAGCTACCAGCATCTCGATACCCCGAAGAAGCGCTCCGCCGCCGGTAAGAACAATGCCGTTATCTATTATATCTGCGGAAAGCTCCGGCGGGCTTTGCTCAAGTGTGGAGCGTATGGCTTCTATTATCACCGAAAGCGGGTCGGCAAGAGCATCTCTCACCTCTGACGCGCTCAGCACTATATCGCCCGGCAGACCGTCCGAAAGGTTCCTCCCTTTTATTTTCAGCTTGCCCTCGCCGTCAAACGGATAAGCCGAGCCAAGTTCAAGCTTTATTTCCTCGGCGGTGCGTTCTCCTATGAGCAGACCGTATTTCTTCTTCACATAATGTATGATAGCTTCGTCGAATTTATCTCCGGCGACCCTTACCGAACAGGCGGTCACAACATCATCAAGAGAGATCACAGCCACCTCCGAGGTGCCGCCGCCTATATCTACTACCATACTTGCCGTAGGCTCACTCACCGGAAGTCCTGCGCCGATAGCCGCCGCCATAGGCTCCTGTATAAGCTCCACCTGTTTTGCTCCTGCCTGACGGACAGCCTCCTCCACTGCACGTCTTTCCACCTCGGTACAGCCGGACGGTATGCACACTACGACCCTTGGCTTACTGAACGATGACGACTTGACCACCTTTTTAATGAACCGTCCCAGCATTTCGGCGGTTATGTCAAAATCCGCGATAACTCCGTCCTTCAGCGGTCTCACCGCCACGATAGAGCCGGGAGTCCTGCCGATCATTTCCTTTGCTTCTCTGCCCACGGCGGCTACCGAACCGCTGCGGGTATCTACGGCAACGACCGACGGCTCACGCATAACTATACCCTTGTTCCTCATGTATACTAATGTATTGGCAGTACCAAGATCAATGCCTATATCCCTTGAAAACATAGTGATACTCCTTTCTGTAACGGCAAAGCTGTTATGTATGCCTTTTCAATGCCGATATCCTGTACATGATTCGCTGACAAAGACACCTGCATTGACAAGATTATAGACTAAACGCCTTGTCACCTCTGCATGAAATATGTCACAGGAGAGATTTTAGCAAAAAAACGTCCTCTCCTTCCTGATGAAAGAGAGGGCAAAGTATCCTGATACTATTGAGATTTACAATTAAAGCTTTCCGCTGGAGCCGAAGCCGCCTTCTCCGCGCTCGGTATCACCCAGTTCCTCAGCTTCTATAAATTCGGCGCAGATCACCGGCATTATTACCATCTGGGCTATTCTCTCGTGCGGCTGTATAACATAGGTCTCGTCCGATACATTGCACAAGCCGACACATATCTCACCGCGATAGTCACTGTCTACCACGCCTACGCTGTTGGCAAGCGTTATTCCGTGTTTTACTCCAAGTCCGCTGCGGGCAAACAGAAAAGCCGCCATTCCGCTGTCAGCAAGCTCAATGGCTATACCTGTGGGTATCTTCACCAACTTGCCCGGCGCAAGCTCTACCGGATTATCAATACAAGCATAAAGATCGGCTCCCGCAGAACCCTCAGTCGCCCTCTTGGGTATTACAGCATTATCTTTCAGTTTCTTTACCTTTACCAATGATCCCTTCATAATATATCTCTCCTTAACATATTTTGTGACGATCTGTCATTTAAACCTTCTCAACATTCAACATTCCACATTCAACTATTCAACACCGCGATAGTACAATCCGCGTGTATACAAGCCTTTACGGCATTTTTCACTGTTGAAAAGCTGTAGATTTTCCCCATTTTCCACCGAGTTTTCAACACTGAAGCGCAAAACCTCAAAATCCACGCCCACAAGCTCCCTTTTTCTGTCCGAAAGATCAAGCGGTACGCTGTTGAGCACTTCTGTGCATGTACCCGATTTTTGCAGCGGGAATTCCATGCCCTTTCTGTCCCTTAGCAGCATCGGCGCAGGCTTCCTTGGAGAATTATCTGCGGGACAGTTCCTTGTAAGCATAAGCGGCAAACGTCCGCTGCTGATCACCCCTATCGGCAGACGTCCGCCAAGTACGGATATCTGCTCAAGAGTAAGCTCAAACGACACCTCAACGTCAAGCAGACCCTCTTTTTCAGCCCATTCTATTGATGAGGTGTTCATTATATTCAGTCCGAAGCCGCCGTGAATATCCATATCCAGATCTTTTGCCAGCTCCACAGCGCCGAGATTTGACGCAAGAACCTCATTGATGCCCAAAGCCTGTATCTCTTTCAGACGTTCATATATTTTATTTTCAACGCCAAACATTCCGCGCGGTATCTCCACTGCTACGGCAAAGCCTCTGTCCATAAGACCTTCAAGCTCGCTGTCCTTCAATGTCATGGGAACATATATCAGCTCGCTGTCAAGAAAGCTGTCCGGAATATCGCCGTTTGTGAACCTTGACCGGAAATATTTCGGCAGTCCCTTCCTCTGACCCGGAAATTCAGGCAGCTGCGGATCCTTATATGCTATGGAAGGCTTTCGGGCGCGTATGTTGAGCAGACGGTCAAGTGCATTTCTGCGCAGAGAATTAAGTTCAAGAGCAGGCATGGAAAGCCCGTCGTCAAGCTCGATATCCAGCCTGCTTATCCTGAACGGTGTGCCGCCGGTCTTGCATATATATGATGAGCAGCGTTCCTCAGTAAGCGGCACCTTCAGAGCGGTCTCCGGAACTGCGCCCTCACTGCTGACGGTATTTCCGTCTTCATCGCTTACGGTAAGGGCGCTTGCCTTATCCCTGCGAATACTCAGACCTGCATTGACCGGCACCGACTGAAGCTCGTCCTTGTACATTGTATGTATGCTGCCAAACACTTTATTCGTCGCCGACATAACATCTTCCTTTGAGCGCACGCCGAACATGGAAACGCCCCTCTTGCCGGTAAAATATCCGTCCGTGAAGCCCGAACGGGAAAATACCGCTTCAAGCCGCCTGATAAGCTCAGGGTCGGCTTTGCCTGTATCAAGGCTCTGTCGGCAGGCTGCAACGGCTGCGGCGACATATTCCGGCCGCTTCATTCTGCCCTCGATCTTGGCAGACGCCACGCCAAGAGCTTCAAGCTCACGAAGATAAGAAATTATGGAGCAGTCCTTCAGACTCAGGTCGTGACCGGTGCCGCCGTCCACCGAAAAAGGCAGACGGCATGGCTGCGCGCAGGCTCCCCTGTTTCCGCTGCGCCCGCCAAGCATGGCGCTGAAATAGCACTGTCCGGAAACGCTCATGCACAAGGCTCCGTGAACGAACACTTCAAGCTCTATCGGACTTTTTGCGGCTATCTCAGCTATCTCGTCACGGCTCAGCTCTCTTGACAGTACGGCGCGTTTGAAGCCCATGCGGTGCAGCAGCTCAACTCCTTTAAGCGTATGCACCGACATCTGTGTAGATGCGTGTATGCGCATATCGGGCGCTGCGCTTCTCACAAGTGAAACAAGCCCCAGATCCTGCATGATAAGCGCGTCAACGTGTATTTCGCAGGCATATTTTATTATATCGAGAGCCTTTTGAAGTTCATCGTCACGCACAAGGGTATTGCACGCCAGATAGACCCGCACACCTCTTCCGTGACAGTATTCAACGGCTTCCTTCAGTTCATTCTTGTCAAAATTTTTTGCGGACGCTCTTGCGCTCAGTTCCTGCGCCCCAAGATATACGGCGTCTGCGCCTGTTCTCACGGCAGGCATAATTGTATCAGCACCGCCTGCCGGCGCCAGTATCTCCATAACATCACTTTCCTTTCCTCATGCTCTGTCTTTTACGCCCTGATATTTTTTCCGGACGCATTATGTTCGTCAGGACGAAGCTCTTTTAATTGCGGCTTTTCTGTCCCTTTCCTCTATTTTTTTCCTTTTGATGTGTACTCTTATTACATCAGCAAGCGGAAATACAATAAGAGCTATACCAACAAGCGCAACTATCACCGACGCAAAGTAATCCATGATCTCATAGTCGGATTCATCGCCGTTATAGTATATGAACACCGTTTGCTTCTCACCATATTCATGCGCATTCGGATGAGAAGCCTCCTCCTCACGGATAAAGGTATACTTCTTTTCGCTGTCGGGATTCATAAACTGCCAAGTCAGCTTGTATGAATAGTATTTTTCATACCTGTCGTTTTTGGAATAATTCGGGTCATTTTTGTCTTTCAGACGTGTCTGTTCCTTGACATCTACCGATATAAGCTTAGCCTCCGCCGAAAAATGGTGCTGTGCGGTCAAAAATCCCATCCACATGACCAGCGCCGCAAAAACAGTCAGCACACCGACGCCCATACAAACGAGGTGCCATATCTGCACTGTTCTTTCACGGGCAGTTTTTTTGAACCAGCTTTTCTTTTCCAAAGAAAGCCCTCCCTCCCGACATTCTGCATTTACCGACTTCCTGCATTATACCACAAAAGTCCTCCTTCTTCAACAACAGACTGCAAAAACACGGAGAAATCAATTTTTCGCTGCAAGTTATACCGAGGGAAACCCTTTGTTAGAAACAAAGTGTTCTCCCCCTTCTCGCCTGTCGGCTCGGTCGGCGCTTCTGCCTTCGGCAGAGGTCTCCACCGGAGACCCGCGCCCCCCTTCCTAAAAAACTTGTATTTTTATGATCCTGAATCCGTGAAACTAACAAAGGACAAGCCCGTTTGAGCCTGTCCTCCTGGAAATGCGTTTCGCTCTCTGTGCAGAGCAAGTCCCGCCGGATTATTCGCCGAAGTATCTCTTCAACAGTCCTGCAAAGCCTGCACCGTGACGTGCTTCGTCCTTTGCCATCTCGTGAACTGTGTCGTGGATAGCGTCAAGATTCTGAGCCTTTGCCTTCTTTGCAAGCTCAAACTTGCCTGCGCAAGCGCCTGTCTCGGCGTCTACACGCATCTGGAGATTCTTCTTTGTGTCGGATGTGAGTACCTCGCCCACAAGCTCGGCAAACTTTGCAGCATGCTCGGCCTCTTCAAAAGCGTACTTTGTGAAGGCTGCGGAAATTTCGGGATATCCCTCTCTGTCAGCCTGTCTTGCCATTGCAAGATACATTCCTACCTCGCTGCACTCACCGTTGAAGTTTGCGATAAGCTCCTTGTATATCTCGGGATCAACGCCCTTGGCAACTCCTACCTCATGTACTGTTGCGTATGAGCCTGTTGAGTTCATTTCCTTGAACTTATCCTTGGGAGCCTTACAGACAGGGCACTGCTCGGGAGCCTCTGCGCCCTCATAAACATAACCGCACACTGAACATACAAACTTTTTCATTTTGGTTTCCTCCGTTTTCTTTATATTATTGATAATATCTCCAGCGCCTTGCAGCGCCTGCGATCATTGATATGCGCTCTGCCGTGAGAGCTTACTTTTTTCTGCACTTCCTGCATTTTCCATAAAAGATAACGCTGTGACCGTCCACCTTCACGCCGCATTCCTTTTCGATATAAAGATAGGTGTTCAGTTCAAAAAAGCTTATGCCGCCGGGAATATCTATGATCGAGAAGCAGCCCTCACAGACAAAATGAGAATGAGGCGACATATCGAAGTCGAATCTTTCCTGACCGTTGAAAACTCCCAGAGACCTTATCTTTCCGTTCTGTTTGAATACGCTGAGATTACGATAGACCGTACCAAGACTGAGATCGGGTATTTCCGGCTTTAGCTGCTCATAGATCCACTCTGCCGACGGATGGATGTCGGTAGATGAGATAGCCTTATATATAGCCTCGCGCTTTGCGCTGAAATTCCTTTTCGCCTTCACGCCCGTCACCCCAAATCAAAACAGCAAAACAATAACAATTCTTGATTCTTTAATTGATAATAACATATTTTTTATCCTGTGTAAATAGATTTGATGCAATTACTTTATTTTCTTTTTACACTACCCGCACATAGTCGGATGACACATATCCGCGAACTCCGCCGTACTGCGTAAGGTACCATTTTCCGGAAGAGGAAAGAAGCGGAATAACTGCGCCGTTCGGTATTCTGCCCTTTACAGCCGAATTTATCGAAGGCTCCGTTCTGATATTAAGATTTCCGCCGTTGGTATTTACCACTCCGCTGCGCGAGCCGTCCGGCATGATTATCTCCACACCAAGATAATCCGCAAGGGACAGCGCAAGGTTTTCGGCAATAATACCGATGTTTTCTCTTATCCAGTCGGCGTCCTCCGGATTGTCGTGATATGCAAGCTCTATAAGTATGGCGGGCGCTTTGGTTTTGACGATCTCGCCAAGGGTCGTTGTGGATATCGTCTGCACCTTGTCCGGCAGCGGATATATTTCTTTAAGACCGTTGGCGAAAATATCGGCGGCTCTCATCCCCTCTTTGCTGCCGGGATAATAATAGACCTGACTGCCCCGCACACGTCCGGCGTTTTCACCGGCTGCCGCATTGGAATGAAGTGCAAGATGCAGCTCGTAGCTGCCCGAATTTGACGTCCTTACGGAATCAAGAAAGGTCCCTCCGGTATCGTTCCTGCCGTAGCTTATCCCGCTGGATTCAAGGTAAGGCAGCATGGCGTCAACAATAATGTTCATAAAGTATTCCTCGTTGCCGCCCCCCGTATAAGGGTTGAACTCCTGAGTAGAAGGGCTTAAAAATACCTGTGGCATACAAACTCCCCCAAAATAAAGATTCTGATACAAATTAACATACTTATCAACTCTACGCTCCGGAGAGCGAAATATTCCGGAAGAACTCATCAGAGCTTGTTTTTCCGTCACGCAAAAAGCGGTGAATCGAATAGAGGTCTTCGGCTGAACCGAGAATATTCACTTTTTCTTCGCAGTCAAGAGCGCAGAGGAAGCCTTCGGACCTCACAATATCACCGGTAAGCCTGCTTTTTGCTCCAAAAGGATAGGTAAAGCAATACAGCTCGCCGCCGTCAGCAGACTGCATGCTCTCCCTGAAACAGCGGATATCCTGAGCAAGACGGTTCTTATAGGCGTCATCGCTTTCATCGGGACGCTTCTGTACTCCCTGTACACCGCTTTCAAGCGAATGAAGATCATAAGTGTGATAAGCGATCTCCACCAGACCGGACTCATACATCTCACGCAGCTGAGAAATTGTACACTGTGAATAAAACTCGTTCTGACGTTCTTCGTTTTCCGCATTTTCGCAGGCCTTTCCAATGGGCGACAGCACTGCCTTACAGCCGTATTTTTTCAGCAGCGGAAATGCATACAGATAATTATTGTAGTAGCCGTCGTCAAAGGTAAGCATTACCGGCTTATCGGGCAGCGGCATTCCGGAAATGAAATGCCCGACAAGTTCCTTTGCGGATATGGCGGTATAGCCGTTTTCGGTAAGATAGCGCAGGTCATCCTCAAAAAAGTGCGGGTCTATCATGTAACGGTTCTGCTTTGCGCTGTCCTTTACAAGTCCATGATACATTATCACGCACAGTCTCACGGGCTTCGGAGTCTGAGATGCAGCAGATCCTTCGGCATTATCCTCGGACGGTTCTGCTGTACTTTCCTCGGATTTTGAACTGCCCGTATCCATCTCCAAGCTAACATCAGATGCCGCGCCGCCTTCATTGTCCTGTGCGTTTGCGGAATGTGCTTTCATGGTAAGTATCAGTCCGAGGGCGCACATCATAACAGCCGCCGTCATCAGCAATGCCGGAAACATTCTTCTCAGCGGCAATATTTTCAAATACAATACGATCACCTGCCGGAAACTTTATTTTCACAAATAAGCGCAAATTAATTATTAAACTATATATAAAATATTGCCAAATCTCGTTTTTTATGTTATAATAACACATAATTATTTTTCTTTTTAGCTATAAATGAGCAATTTAAAAAACGCTCATTCCGACATACCTGTTAATTTACATTCCTAATCTTAAAAAGTGAGTGTGATATCTAATGGCCGAAAAATTGAAAAAAAATAAATTTGCCGATTTTTTTATTGGAACTCCCGCCTACAACAATGACAAGGACTACGCTGCTTATGCATCTCTTAGCGGTCCGCTAAATATGTTTTTTCTGATATGTCTGGTGCTTCACACAGGCTATCTTATTCTTTTTTCGCTTAACCGCATACTCATTTTGCAGATATTCGATCTGACGGCTGTCATACTGTATGCAACATTTGTTATTCTGCTGAAATATTTCAAAGGCTCGTGGTTCCCGTGTACACTGCTTACGGTCGGCGAGCTGTTCCTGCACCAGATATGCGCTGTCGCCCTTTTCGGTCTTGATCCCGGCTTTCAATATCTTATGATACCGCTGATGTTCCTTATGGTTTTCATCACCAAGCGAGGGAAAATGATAAAATTCGTCCGGCGGGCTGTCATGCTTATCTCAGCCGTTACATTTATATTCTTGGTCGTATATTTTAATGACTATGCTCCGCCATACGAGCTTCCGCAGATGGTGACCACTACGCTGCTTATAGTGAACTGCATAACAAGCTTTCTTGCCACAGCCATTTATGCGGGACGTGTGTTCCTCTCCATCGACACAAAGCGCGGACAGCTTGATGTCAGCGTAGATGAGAAGATCGCCAGGATAGAGCGCATGCAGAACCAGATGATAATAAGCTTTGCAAACATCATAGAAGCCCGTGACGGCAGCACCGGAAAGCACGTTCTGCGAACCAGCGAATATGTGCAGGCTCTTGTTTTCGAGCTGCAGCGCCGGGGCAATTACCACGAAACGCTCACCCACAAATACGCAAAGAACACCATTCTTTCGGCTCCTCTTCATGATATCGGCAAGATAACCGTTCCCGACTCCATTCTTTTAAAGCCGGGCAAGCTTACGGACGAGGAATTCAATGCGATAAAGAATCACACCATAAACGGCAAGAAGATAATCGAGGGATCCATGAGCACCATTGAAAACGAGGATTTTCTTGAAGTTGCCAAGGCGGTTGCGCTTTATCATCACGAATGCTGGAACGGCGCCGGTTATCCTTACGGTATCAAGGGCTTTGATATTCCGCTTTGCGCAAGAATAATGACCATTGCCGACGTATTTGATGCTCTTGCGGCGAAGCGAGTTTACAAGAAAGCCATGCCGATCTCGGAGGTTTTTGACATAATCCGTTCCGAGCGCGGCAAGAAATTTGATCCTGTAGTAACCGATGCTTTTCTCGGGATACAGGATCAGATCACAGCCATAGCGCAGTCAAACGCAGACTGACCGCCGCCCTGAAATACTATCCAAAAAACCAAACACAAAAGTTTCGCTCAAGGCGGCAAGCTGCCGCACCCAAAATTATCAAACCAAAAACGACAACACAAAAGTTTCG
>CADBPE010000180.1 GCA_902796475.1 uncultured Ruminococcus sp. | reverse complement strand
CGAAACTGCAACTATAATGAACAGGATGCTTTCCGATGTTGTAAATTCCGGCACAGGCGCAGGTCTTGAGACTCTTGGCTACCGCGCAAAGATCGATGGCTGGGACATCATCGGCAAGACAGGCACCACCGACAGCTCTTATGATAACTGGTTCGTAGGTGCATCGCCCTACGCAGTGGCAGGTATATGGACAGGTCACTCAAAGCCGTCTTCAATAGCCGAATCCGAGCAGAGCAAGGTACACACTCTCTGGCGTGATATCATGGCTGAATGGCTCAAGGGCAAGCCGCAGAAGTCCTATAACCTCAGCGACAATGTTGAGCAGCACGTCTTTAATATCAAGACCGGCGAGCTTATCATGTATGATGCCGGCGATCAGATGTGGACAGGCTACTACACAGCCGACAATCTGCCTTCCTATCAGAAGGTCGAGATAAAGCAGGAGTCCTCAGAGCCGTCTTATTATGTACCTGACGATCCGGAGGAATCGGAGGAGGAGTCCGAGGAGGAATCGGAGGAATCCGAGGAAGAGTCTGAGGAGGAATCGGAGGAGGAATCCGAAGAGGAATCCGAGGAAGAATCGGAAGAAGAATCCGAGGAGGAATCCGAGGAAGAATCTGATGAGCTTTATGACGAGAGCACGGAGCTTCCCGAATGACGGCAAGCGATCGGAATGTTAATAATCAAAGTTAATATAAAATAAAGACAGCCTGCATAAAAAGCAGCGCTGTCTGCAAGGTAAGGAGAGTATTTATGATAAAGGCAGCGGTAATGGGCTACGGTGTTGTTGGCTCCGGAGTGGTTGAGGTAATCATGGAGCACAAGGACAGCATTAAAAGGAGAACAAAAGAGGGTATCGAGGTAAAGTATATTCTTGATATCAGAGATTTTCCCGACAGCCCTTTTCCGGAAAAGTTCACGAAGTCATTTGAGGATATCCTGAATGACGATGAAGTAAAGGTAGTAGCCGAGGTCATGGGCGGAGTTAATCCCGCATACGATTTTACAAAAAGGCTTCTGGAAAGCGGCAGGAGCGTTGTCACCTCCAACAAGGAGCTTGTTGCGACAAAGGGCGCCGAGCTGCTGAGGATCGCCAAGAAGCACAATGTGAACTACCTTTTTGAAGCAAGCGTAGGCGGCGGCATACCGATCATCAGGCCGCTTAGCCAGTGTCTTGCAGCCAACGATGTTATCGAGGTTGCCGGCATACTTAACGGTACCACGAACTTCATTCTTACCAAGATGATCCGAGAAAATATGGCATTTGAGGATGCTCTGTCTCTTGCTCAGAAGCTGGGCTATGCCGAGAGGAATCCGGCTGCCGATGTTGAAGGTCACGATGCAGGCAGAAAGATCAGTATTCTTGCGTCACTTGTTTACGGCAAGCACGTTTATCCCGATTACGTTCACACGCAGGGCATAACAAAGATCACCCTTCAGGATGTTGCCTATGCTTCCGCATGGGGCGGCGTTATAAAGCTCATCGGTCAGGTAAAGCGCCTTGACGACGGCAAGCTTGACATCACGGTCGAGCCTATGTTCATTTCAGGCGACAGCCAGCTTGCGAGTGTTGACGATGTTTTCAACGGTATTCTTGTAAAGGGCGACGCTACCGGCGATGTAGTGTTCTATGGCAAGGGCGCAGGCAAGCTTCCCACAGCCAGCGCCGTTGTTGCCGATATGATGGACTGCGTGAAGCATCTTGAAAGAAGGAAATATCTTGAATGGGCAGACGGCGATGAGACTGTTGTAAAGCCATACGATGAGACCGTATATCCTGCATATTACAGGGTATCCGGCATGATGACCGAGGATCAGATGCTGAAAAAGGCTGCCGAGTTCTTCGGCGAGGTAAAGCCCATTGCCATTTCCGGCGCAAAGCCCAGCGAAGCCGCCTTCTGCACAGGCGAAATGCTGGTTGCCGATCAGGAAAAGGCTGCCGCAAGGCTTGAAGAAAGCGGCATTGAGATTCTGTCTAAGATCCGCATTGCGGACTTATGATATAAAGGAACCTCTGAAGATCCTGCTCATGTCAAAAAAACGTGCTGCGGATTTTTTAGAGTATCCCATTATTTAGGAGGAAAGAAAATGAGTCTTATCGTACAGAAATTCGGAGGAAGCTCTGTTGCCAACGCAGAGAGAGTTTTCAATGTTGCGAAGATCGTTACGGATACATACAAGGCAGGCAACAGCGTTGTCGTTGTAGTATCAGCTCAGGGTGACACCACTGACGATCTTATCGAGAAGGCAAACGAGATCAATCCCGATGCTTCCAAGAGAGAAAAGGATATGCTTCTTGCTGCCGGCGAACAGATATCAATCGCTCTGTTAGCTATGGCTATTGAAAAGCTGGGTTATCCTGTAATTTCGCTTCTCGGCTGGCAGGCAGGCTTCCAGACGACATCTGCCTACACATCTGCCCGCATCAAGAGGGTAAAGACCGACAGGATCGCAAAAGAGCTTGACAAGAAAAACATTGTTATTGTTGCAGGCTTCCAGGGCATCAACAGATTTGACGATGTTACCACCCTTGGCCGCGGCGGCTCCGACACCAGCGCAGTAGCTATTGCTGCCGCTATGCATGCGGATCTCTGCCAGATCTATACTGATGTTGAGGGCGTTTACACAGCCGATCCCAGAAAGGTAAAGAATGCCGCAAAGCTCAAGACCATCTCTTATGACGAGATGCTGGAGCTTGCTACACTGGGCGCGCAGGTCCTCAATAACAGAAGCGTTGAGATGGCCAAGAAATACAATATCGAGCTTGAGGTGCTGTCAAGCCTGACCAGAGCACCCGGCACTATCGTTAAGGAGGCAAATAAAATGGAAAAAATGTTGGTTAGCGGCGTTGCAAAGGATACAAACGTAGCAAGAGTTTCAGTTGTAGGTGTACCTGACAATCCGGGTCTTGCATTCAAGATGTTCTCAAAGCTTTCTGCGAAGAACATCAACGTTGATATAATTCTCCAGTCTATCGGCAGAGACGGCACAAAGGATATTTCCTTTACAGTTGCCAAGGATAACGCTAAGGAAGCAGCAGCCGTTATGGAGGAATATGCTTCTGCTATCGGCGCTAAGTCTGTTCTGGTTGACGAGAAGGTCGCAAAGATCTCCATCGTAGGCGCAGGTATGGAGAGCCATGCAGGCGTTGCTACAAAGATGTTCGAGGCACTTTATGACGCTCAGATAAATATCCGCATGATCTCTACCAGCGAGATCAAGATCTCCGTACTCATCGACGAAAAGGATGCCGATGCTGCCGTAAGCGCTATCCACTCCAAGTTCTTCGATAACGATAACTGATTTGGCTTTTGTGTTTTTCTTTAATTATTAAAAAAAACAATGCGCAATGCTCCCTTTTTCAGAGAGCATTGCGCAGTTTTTTTATCAAAAGAAAAATAATAAAGCTTTTTTTGAAGGGGGGTCCGGGGGGAAACTTTTTTTCACTTGAAAAAAAGTTTCCAGCCCGCCTGAAAACCTGCCAGACGGTCGAAAACCTACCAGACCGTCGAAAAACCTACCGAAGGTTTTTGTCGAAAATTATGCGCAGACCGATAAGAAGAAGCTCGTTGCTTATTGTGATCTTGTGGGTACAGTAGGGGATAATGCTGGGGGCGAGACCGCCGGTGGCTATGACGGTGGGAGTGCCTTCGATTTCCCTGCTCATGCGGTCGATCAGACCGTCTATCATGGAGGCGCTGCCGAATACCAGACCGGAGCGCATACAGTCGGCGGTGTTGGTGCCGATAGCCCGCTTCGGCGGGTATAAGCCTATACTTTGAAGCTGCGCAGCGTTGCGGGTCAGCGACTCCATAGATACCTTAACGCCCGGAGCAATGATGCCGCCGCGATAGTTGGAATCCTTATCGACTACGCATATAGTAGTCGCTGTGCCCATGTCGATGACCATGAGGGGCTTGGGGTAAAGAGCAATGGCGGCAACAGCGCCCACAGCAAGGTCGCTGCCGAGCTGGGCGGGATTGTCTATCATAATATTCAGTCCGGTCTTTATTCCGGGACCTACAACAAGCGGAGTTTTGCCGGTGACCTTTTGCACTGCCAGACGCAGTATCGGCGTTATCTGAGGCACAACAGAAGAGATTATTCCTCCCTCAAAGGCTTTGATGCCGACGCCGTTAAGCTCTATGAGCGTTTTTAACTGCACTGCATATTCGTCGTCGGTCTTGTCGGTGTCGGTGCTTATGCGGCAAAGGAACGAGATGTGAAATTTCTCGTCAACGCCGCCGAAAACAATGTTTGTGTTGCCTACGTCAATTGCAAGTATCATAAAAAAACTCCTTCACTGATGCTCAATAAGAGCCTTTTTCTCGTTTTCGATAAGATGAACGTCAAGCTGATTGAAGGGTATCTGAATGTGGTTGGCGTCAAGGGAATTTTTGATGCTTTCCTGCATTTCCTCCATGACGATCCAGTAATCATCAGATCTTACCCATATCCACACACTCAGATCAACGCTGCTTTCGTTAAGCGTCTGCACAGCCACACGGTTGCGCTTCTCCTGAATAACACGCTCGTCACTGCGGATAAGAGTCATGATCACCTCACGGGCCTTGGCAATATCCTCAGAGTAGGCTATGGGTACGATCAGGTCTATCCTGCGCTCCTCCATGACAAAATAGTTTGTCAGGTTGTTGGTGGTAAGGCGTGAATTAGGAATGAGTATCTCCTTGTTGTCATAAGTGCAAAGAGTGGTATACATCATGTCGATCTTGACCACCTTGCCTTTCAGACCCTCGGCTTCAAGATAATCACCGATCTTGAAGTGCTTGTTGAGGATTATCAGAGTGCCGCTGGCTACGTTTGAAAGGTTGTCCTTCAGCGCAAGACCTATGGTTACAGCCGCAGCGCCGATAGTTGTGATGAGCGTTGTAACATCAAAGCCCAGAGTGGAGATAGCGCAGATTATTACGATGATCTTCAGAGCCACGTTTATCAAGGAGAGCAGGAATGTACATACAGTCGGGTCGGCTTTGCTTTTTATCATGGCTTTGCGTACTATTTTGCATATAAGCTTGGTTATCCACCAGCCTAAGACCAGTATCAAAACAGCAGCTATAATATTTGGCAGGGCGCTGATGAACCAGTTGTAGGCGTCATGAAGCCATTGCTGCGTGGCGCTGATATTTTTTTCCACCTGTTCCATCATGTTTACAGTGCTTGATTCGTTTGCCTGAGCGCTTGCCTGCGAGCTTGTCTGATCTAAAATTGCAGAGATCATAATATCACCGTCCTGGAAAATTTCATAGGACGATTATACCATAATTCGCAAAAAATTTAAATAAAAATTTTCAAAAAAAGACATTTTGTTTGCAAAAATCAGCATTTTATTGTATGATATTATATATACGCAGACCAAGGAGCTTCCGGTCACAGATCATCGCAAGCATAAGCTTCTGCGCACGAAAGGGAATGTTTATCATGGAACAGCTTATGACGAACAGCATAAAAAAGAATATGATCTTTTACGGTGTTTACAGCACCACATTTGATATGTGGAACGGCAGTGATGTGTTATGCGCCGCAAGAAAGCGCTTTTTTGAAACAGGCGCAAAGCAGAGAAAGCGCAGCACTATCAAGCTGGACGACTCCACCTACAATTACAGCTATACTCTTGAAAGCGGCGCGCCGCTGAAATATAAGCGCACCAAAGGCTCAAAGGCAGTGGAGCGTGTTATTGAGATACCCGACGGCTATGCTGTCGAGCTGACCGACGATATGCACAGACCGGTCAGGAGGGTCTTCTACGACCTGCAGCATGTATGGCTGCGAACCGAATATCTGAACGAGAACGACGGCAGTGTAGAGCTGCTTATTTCTAACGGCAGTGACGAAGAGACGCCGAAAATCATTTTCAAGGCTGCCTCTCAGAGTGAGATATTGATACCCTTTGATGTGTCGCTGGATAAGGAGCTGACCGGCAGACTGAACATTCTGACCAGTGAACCGAAGGTGTTTTGTGTAACGAACTGCGGCAGCTTCTACTTCTGCTCCGAGGACGAATATGCCGAGCGCAGGAAGGCTCTTGATAAGCTTATAGCCGAGCAAAAAAACGAGAATGACGGTTTTTCCGAAAATGATGCGCCCTTTGGCGATTCCGACTTTGTGATCGACGCCGCGCTTCTCGGATCCGATGCCGGCGGGTTTGACCTGCGCAGCAGTCAGGAGATCAGGATAGACAAGCCTGTAAGCGAGGTAACGGAGGAAGAAACGCCTGCGGCAGCCGAGCCGGAAATGTCTGCACCGGAAAATGAAACGTCAGAGCCGGAAACCCCGTCGGCAGCCGAGCCGGAAATGTCTGCACCGGAAAATGAAACGTCAGAGCCGGAAACCCCGGCGGCAGCCGAGCCGGAAATGGCTGCAT
>CADBPE010000179.1 GCA_902796475.1 uncultured Ruminococcus sp. | reverse complement strand
CTGACCAATAGTATTTAATGAATAATGAAAAATGAATAGTGAATAACGAATAATACAGAAACGCGCCGTGACGCTTCATTATAAATTATTCATTATTCACTATTCATTAATAATTCAGCCCCGTCACATCAATGACGGGGCGTTTCTGCCGGTAGTGGGACTCGAACCCACACGCCCTTGCGAGCAACAGATTTTGAGTCTGCATCGTCTGCCATTCCGACACACCGGCTTATTAACTTGCAGAATCAATTATATATTATTACAGCGGTTTTGTCAAGAATTTTTGATGAAAGTTACAGGATAAACTTTTTCAGCATTCCTTCGCGTTGCTGACAGTGTCAATTGACAGCCGGAACAATCAAAAAAAGAGAAGCTCACCGTAAAGATGCTGCTGCTCTGCATTTTTATGTTTTGTCTTATCGAAGTTAAGACATTATTTTATTTTTCTCATAACATGAGCGATAAAACCGGGGTCGAGCTTCACGTTGTATTTTTCGTAATAATATATCAGATCGGATCTCCAGGAGTATTTGCCGTCGCTCATACATCTCAGCGAAATATTAATATATTCGTTAGTAACAACATCCTTTAATCTCGCCGGCGCAAGCGACACGACCCTTCCTTTTTTTAAATAATTCAGGATCTGCTGCTTGTTTTCAGGCTCCTCCGGACTGATATAATCAAGCACACTTGGAAAACAGTCATCATGATAGGTTTCCCTGAATCTTCCGATTATCTGCATATCATCACTTCCCTTTTAACGGCCGTTGTGACACTATAACACTGCTAAAATTATACCATTTTTTTTGAACCATGTCAATCTTTCTTTAGGAGGGCGTTCAGGAAAACCGCATGAAACAAAATATATTTCCCGATCTGATATGTTAACCTTTCTACGCTGAATCTGTGCCAGCAGAAGATCACTTCTTGTCTGCTTTAGCAAACTGTTCAAGTGTTATCATGCCCTTTGCAAGCATCAGGAACTTGTCATTGTAGTGATCGATGGTTATTGCCGATACCATAAGCATATAGTCAAACAGATCCTTGCCGAGTATGCTCTCGCGGAAGCTGGATGTCATTCTGAATCTCAGATCACCGTCGCCGATATCATAATCAAAGGAGCCGTCTATAATACCGTAGTTTGCTATGTTTACTGCCAATGCTACGTCTATACGCTTGTCCTCAGGAATATCAAAGCCTATGGGTGAAATAAGGCTGACTATCTGCTGCTCGGGACGTACAATAATGAGAATATCCATCGGAAGATCTTCGCCGCGAACCGTACATTTTACAACAAAATCATCCTCATGCTTATCATAGCTGATCTCCCTGTCATCAAGCATAGCGCATACAGTGTCATACACGCTCTTTGCCTGTTTAAGCTCTCTCTCTGTTGCCATAATATATTACCTCCTGATCATTATTTACAATTAAAACCAATTCGCTTGGCTTTATTTGACGGTGTGAATTGGAATTCCTTGATTAAGCTCGCGGATCTGAGATCCTCTGCGCGGAGAACATTGTCTCTGCTTCCGGACATCTGCATTCTGAGCGCTGCCTTACACAAAAGACATTCAGTAAGAACTCTATACAGCATTTGTTTTTTTACAACCAGATTCTCCGTCTGCAAACTAAGCTCGATAAAGGGATTGTCCACGATATACGATTATCTCACATTTTTATCAAAAAATGTATTCCGGATTTGTGACACATATAAATTTTACTATTATATTTATCAAATGTCAACATTTTTTATCATTTTAATGCCAAACAAGAGAAGGAAAAGCACAAAAGCATTCTGTATTAATTTCATGCGATTGATATGCACGATCCTTGCAGCTATGTTGACAAAAATATCCGGAGAAGTATATAATAATTACATATTATTCAGGAAAAGGCGATATATTATGGATAACAGATCAGCATTTAATGTAAACGGCTATGACGCCAATGTGAGAAAGGTCATTCCCTTCTATGACGATATCTATCAGCAGATATTCAGCATTATCGGCGCTCACTGCGGAAAACGCAGTATTTCTCTGCTGGACACCGGCTGCGGCACCGGCACTCTTGGAAAAATGGCATGCAGCCGGCTTGAGCTTTCGGAGCTTGTACTCTGCGATCCTTCGGAAAAAATGCTCGGTGAAGCCCGTGAAAAGCTTGCCGGACACAAATGCAGCATTATCCGCGCAGGCTCGGAAGAGCTTGACTTTTCAGAACGCTTTGATGTGGTGACTGCAATACAATCACATCATTATTTTGACAGGGATACCAGAAAAACAGCCGTCCGGAACTGCTTTAACGCGCTGAAGTCCGGCGGCATATTCATCTGCTTTGAGAATACCGCGCCATTCAGCTCAACAGGAAAGGACATCGTTCTGCGTCGCCTGGAGGAGTACGAGACCGCTGCCGGCAGAACACCGGAGGAGGTAATAAATCACACAGCCCGCTACGGCACCGAGTTCTTCCCCATCAACATTGAAGAGCATCTTGATCTGCTGAGAGAGACCGGCTTCGGCGCTGCGGAACTGTTCTGGCATTCTTATCTGCAAAGCGGATTTTACGGCATAAAGCCCTGAAAAGCGGGCAATTTGTCACTTGAAAATATCATCTTAGGAGGAACCGAATTGAAAACAGTCATTATTCACGGACAGAACCATAAAGGCTCGACATACAATATTGCACACGGACTTGCTATGAAACTCGGCGGCGAACTGACAGAGTTTTTTCTTCCAAAGGATTTCGGTCAATTCTGCTGCGGGTGTACCCAGTGCATTGTAAACGATGCGGAAAAGTGTCCTCATTACAGCAAGCTTGCGCCAATTACAAAGGCGCTTGACGACGCCGACGTGATAATTCTTGCAAGTCCGGTTTATGTGTACCATGTCACAGGAGCGATGAAGGCGCTGCTCGATCATTACGGCTGGCGCTGGATGGTACATCGTCCGGAGGAAAAAATGTTCCGCAAGCAGGCGGTGTGTATTTGCACTGCTGCCGGAGCCGGCATGAGATCCACCATTAAGGATATGGCTGACAGTCTGTTTTTCTGGGGTGTTCCTAAAATTTACAAAATAGGCACAGCCGTACAGGCGACAAGCTGGGAAACTGTTGCCGAAAGCAAAAGGGCTAAAATAGAAAAAAGCTCCGATACCATTGCCCGCAGGATAATCAAAAATCAAAACAAGGTCAAGCCCGGCATTAAGACCAAGGGGTTCTTTGGCATTATGCGCATGATCCAAAAAAGCGGCTGGAATCCCCGTGATGTTGAATACTGGAAGGAAAAGGGCTGGATCGGAAAAGAACGTCCCTGGAAAGGCTAAAACAAAAAACATACCATATGCCGCTCCCGATTTTGCGGCGGCAATTTTTCTGACCAAAAATAAGCTGCTCACGGTTTGTACTATCTTCTAACCGTGAGCAGCAAAGTTTTGGTCTGTTTTTTATAACGCAAACACGGGTGCGCAGGATCAATTCTCATTTCGTTTTTCAGACCGAAATATTGCTCATAATATCACCGTGAATATTACTCTCCCGTCCTTCTGCTGCGCACGAATTGTCCCTTTGTGCAGACGCACTATTGTTTCCGCCATTGATAAGCCGATACCGTAGCCCGTTTTTTCGGAGCTGTGCGATTTGTCCTCACGGTAAAAGCGTTCAAAATATCTTGCGCAGTCAGTTTTTTCCGTAAAAGTGTTTGACACTGTAAGGCATGCCCGATGCTTCTGCCGATCTAAGCTTACAAGGACACTGCCGCCTTCGTCACAGTATTTTACGGCGTTATCCAGAAGAATGTTCACAAGCTCCTTTATCGTCTTTTCACTGCCATGGATAGTCACATCGGCGGATATATCCGTTTCAAGTGTCTTGCCCTGATTCTGCACTACGGTCCTGAAATCCTCAGCCGATGCCGTGACGATCTCCGTCAAGTTCAGAGCGGTCATGGCGGTATCCTGGCGCTCAACGGCTTCGTCCAGCTTGGCTATGGAAATAAGATCGTTTACCAGTCCTGTAAGGCGCTCTACCTGATGCCGGATACTCTGCGTCCATTCGCTTTCGCCGTTCAGAGCTTCTATCACCTCTGCATTTGCCGAAATTATCGTGAGCGGCGTTTTAAGTTCGTGGCCGGCGTTGGTTATAAACTGCTTCTGCTTTTCGTAGTTCTCTACGGCGGGCTTCACCACCCTTTTTGAAAACAGTGAGAGCAGCAGCGCAAACGCCGCAAAGCATACCAGACCTATCAGCAAAGTGTGCAGACTCATGCTGTTTATCCTGTGAAAACGATTGGTACAGTCCATAAAGGTTATTATTTTGTAGGATTCTGCATCAATATAATCAATATCATCCGGACCGGAATAAAGCGACTCTGTAATGCTTTTGCCGGCGGTATATTTTGTTTTATATAAAAATATGCTTTCACCAAATTTCAAAGTGCCTTCATCCTTGCCCTTGGAGCATATCTCCCTGTACATCTCCTGTGCATCGGTATCGGAGACTGCAAAAATATGATCGACGTTTGAACCTATATAATTATTCTGAGAGTCGATAACAACACAAAAGTATCTTACCTCAAAACGCAGCTCACGGTTGAAGAAGAAGTCAACATTCCCTTCGGACGGCGCTTCGTCAGGCATTACGCCGTAGTTATCGGATATGAAGGTGAGTATGGACATAGACTCTTTATATGCAGAATAGTAATTTATCACATTGACGCACATCAGCACTACCGTCAGTATCAGCAGTATGCTTCCCGATGCGATGAGTATAAATTTTCTCCTCAGTCTGCCGATCATAGGTCATCCCCGTCCCTCGTCGTCAGAGTAAAGCTGCCGTTTTCCTCGCCAATAATTACTACGTCGGCATTGATCGCCGCAAGCTTGTTGCGCAAAAAGCAAATGTACATCCACACTATCTTGGGCGCAGCGTTTTCATCTCTGCCCCATACATGACTGAAAAGCTCCTCGGTAGAGAGCGCCTTGCCCTTGTTCTGCATCAGGAATTCCATAAGCCGTGATTCCTTTGCGGCAAGTCTTACGCTGTTTTCGCTGCATATCTCCTGCTGCTCGGTGTCGAGAGTAACAGAACCCACCCTGAGCTTTACCGGAGAATAACCGGTACTGCGGCGGGTCATGGAGCGCAGTCTGGCAAGAAGCTCCGCCATTGCGAACGGCTTTGTAAGGTAGTCGTCAGCGCCGGAATCCAGACCGATTATCCTGTCGCCTATTTCCGCCTTAGCCGTAAGCATTATTACAGGCGTGTAGTTTCCGGACTCCCTCACTTTTTTCAGCAGCTCTATACCGTCCATTCTGGGCATCATGATGTCGAATATCATAGCGTCGTAGGCGTTGCTTTCGGAGAGCTTAAGGGCTTCAACTCCGTCATAAGCGGTGTCCACAGAATATTTTGAATGTTCAAGAATTGCTTTAAGGGCTCTTGAAAGCTCCTTTTCATCTTCTGCAAGCAGTATTTTCATGTTGTTCCTCCGTCCTTTAGGAATTTTCTATCAGTTCTCTGATTGTTGCCATTGCAAGATCGCACGAAGCAAGTTCATCGGCACAGCGTTTGAGTTCAGCCACGATAAGCTTCTGATTTGCAACATTCTTTTTATATTTCATCTTATGTTCAAGACTCGCCCATGAATCCATAGCGATAGTACGCAGCTGTATCTCAACAAAGTATTTGCCCGGATCGTTTCCGTCACAGTCAGCTTGCGGCGCGGTATATTCAAGGATCATGTGATAGCTGCGGTAGCCGTTAGGCTTAGCGTGTTTTATGTAATCCTTTTCCTCTACCACACGGCAGTCGGGAAAAGCCTTTATTTTTTCGATATTTGCATACACGTCGTCAATAAATGAGCAAACGATCCTCAGTCCGATACTGTCGCGCATAATTTTAAGTGCAGTATGCGTATTTTGCGGATAGCCCTTGCGCAGACATTTTTCCTCCATACTTTCCGGCGACTTCACTCTTGCGATAAGGTGTTCGTATATTTTCACGCCGCTGCGTTTATATTCCTCGTCAGTATATCCGATTATTCTCTGTTCAAAAGTTGATTTGATATTTTCCAGCACAGGCAGATATCCGCCGTAGATATCAGTATTTTCCATAATTTCTCCTCGCTTTTTAGTCATTCTTCACGGTACTCTTATTCTTGGATTACTCCGGTATGACTTGCAGTGCAAAATTGATTTCCTTATTTTCGGGGGTGTCAGGGACTTTTCTGCAAAAGCTCCCTGAATGGCGCGATACTTGTAATGCTCGTCATTATATTAAAACATTATAGTTAGCCCAGTGTGTATTCTTTGTGAATATGCGGTAAATTTTTCCTTTAGTTTTTTTCAGATTTGCCTGAATTATAATATTTGCGACAAATTCTGAATATATTCTACGGGGTGATATTATGCTTGAATTGCTTGCAGGTCTGATCTCTAAGCTTACACTGTTTTTTATCCTTCACGTTACCGGCGCAGGGGCTTTTCCGAAACCGCTGCCAAAACGTCTTGAAGATGAACTTCTGGCCAAGGCTGCCGCCGGTGATATCAAAGCCCGGAATACCTTAGTGGAACATAATCTGCGTCTGGTGGCGCATATAGTTAAAAAATATTACGGTACGGGCGCTGATCCCGATGACCTTGTGTCAATAGGAACTATCGGACTTATCAAAGCAATAAATACCTATAATTCCTCAAAGAGCATAAAGCTTTCCAGTTATGCGTCAAGGTGCATTGAGAATGAGATACTTATGTACTTCCGCAGCGCAAAAAAGAACGCTCTCGATGTTTCTATGAATGAGGAAATAGATACGGATTCCGATGGCAATGCGCTTACGCTTTGTGATGTATTGGCTCAGGACGACACTATTGTTGACGATCTTGATATGAAAATGAAAACAGAAGCGCTCAGGCGATATATCAAGGAAAGCCTGAATGCTCGTGAAGCTCTCATAATCCAGCTGCGCTACGGTCTGGATAATAACAAGCCGCTCACCCAGCGTGAGGTCGCCGACCTGCTCAAAATATCACGGTCTTATGTATCAAGGATCGAAAAAAAGGCGCTGATGAAGCTGCGGCGCAGGTATGAGTGACTCTATAAAGGCATACAACAAAATCGGAGCGCCCTTGCGGACACTCCGACTTGTTGGTTTATTAATTAGGTATTACTTGTAATACTTGTCTCTTGCAACATAGCTGGTGTGCAGATAATGATGTGCCTTCTCCTTGCCGGGAGCCTCAAAGTACTCATCATAGATCATCTTGATAACCGGGCTGTCGTCGCATACTCTGAACTCGCAGGCCTTATCCTGATCGTACAGTGCCTTTGAACGCAGTGCCTTGTAATCAACAAAGTTGCTTACGCTGTCGGTTCTGTAGGGCTGTCCGCCGCCGTTGATGCAGCCGCCGGGACATGCCATGATCTCGACCATGTTGTAGTTTGCTTCGCCGCTCTTGATCTTCTCAAGCAGCTTTCTTGCGTTGCCAAGTCCTGATGTAACAGCTACGTTGATCTTAACGCCTGCTACTTCGTATGTGACCTCACGGATAGCTTCGGGTCCGCGAACCTCTTCAAAGTCGATCTTCTTGAAGTCGCCGTCAAGGATCCTTGCAGCAGTTCTCAGAGCAGCCTCAAGTACGCCGCCTGTTGCGCCGAAGATAACGCCGCCGCCTGTTGCCTTGTTGAAGGGAGCGTCAAAGTCCTCATCCGGAAGATCTGCAAATTCAAGACCTGCGCGCTTTATCATTTTTGCAAGCTCTCTGGTGGTGAGCGCTACGTCTACATCATCAAAGTTCTCGTTTGAACGGAGCTGGGGTCTTGTGACCTCAAACTTCTTTGCAGTACAGGGAATTACGCTGACTACGAATACGTCCTTGGGATCGATGTTGTTCTTCTCGCAGTAGTAGCCCTTGAGAACTGCGCCGAACATAGCCTGCGGTGACTTGCAGGTAGAAAGGTTCGGCAGGAACTCAGGATAATAATGCTCAACGAACTTGACCCAGCCGGGGCAGCATGATGTGAACATGGGCAGTGTGCCGCCGTTCTTGATCCTCTCAACAAGCTCGTTTGCTTCCTCGATGATGGTGAGGTCAGCGGTGAAGTCCATGTTGAAAGCCTTTACGTTAGTGCCGAGTCTCTTTATAGCGGCAGCCATCTTGCCTTCTACATTAGTACCGATAGGCATATCGAATGCTTCGCCAAGAGTTGCCTTGATAGAGGGAGCTGTGAAGAACAGGACCTGCTTTGTGGGATCTGCGATAGCGTCCCATACCTTCTGATCCTGGGGCTTCTCGGTGAGTGCGCCAACGGGGCAGCTGACTACGCACTGGCCGCAGCCTACGCAGGGAGCCTGATCGAGAGACTTGTCAAAAGCGCTGCCGATATGAGCGTTGAAACCTCTGTCGATGCCG
This sequence comes from uncultured Ruminococcus sp., assembly GCA_902796475.1. GTDB lineage: Bacteria > Bacillota > Clostridia > Oscillospirales > Acutalibacteraceae > UBA1213. Next base: position 767 of record CADBPE010000179.1, on the reverse strand, counting down.
CCGATAACGGAAATAGACTGTACGTTCTTACATGCAGCTACGCAGCGCATGCAGTTTACGCACTTGTTGTTGTCACGAACGATATAGGGTGAAAGATCGTCGATCTCGAATCTCGGCTCCTCGCCCTTGAATCTGTCTTCGTCTACGCCAAGCTCAACAGCAAGCTTCTGAAGCTCGCAGTTGTTGTTCCTTACGCAGGAAAGGCACTTTTTCTTATGTGTAGAGAGAAGAAGCTCTACGGTAGTCTTTCTTGACTTGATAACTGCGGGAGTGTTGGTGAATACCTCAAGACCCTCCTCAGCAGGATAAACGCAGGCTGCAAGCAGTCCTCTGCGGTTCTTTGCCTCTACCATACATACGCGGCAGGCACCGATGCAGTTTATATCCTTAAGGTAGCAAAGTGTGGGGATCTCGATGTTGGCTTCTTTGGCAGCCTGAAGAATGGTATATCCCTTGGGAACCTCCACGGGAATATTGTTTATTTTAAGATGTACTGTTTCCATTAAAGTATTCCCTCCTTATACTGTACGGATAGCGCCGAACTTACAGTTGCTCATGCAGACGCCGCACTTGATGCACTTGTTGGTATCAATAACATGCGGATTTCTGACGGTACCTGTGATAGCGCCAGCAGGACAATTCCTTGCGCACAGAGTACAGCCCTTACATTTCTCGGGCATGATCTCATACTTGATGAGGGACTTACATACGCCGACAGCGCAGGTCTTGTTATAGATATGGTCTATAGATTCCTGCTTGAAGAACTT
>CADBPE010000178.1 GCA_902796475.1 uncultured Ruminococcus sp. | reverse complement strand
TGAAGAACTCGATATGTATGTTATCCCAGCAATATTCATGATTCCGGCGGAAGATTATCTTCTGCGGCAGAGCATCATAGGCAACACCGCTGTTTCCGGCTGTTCTTTGGTAGTTTACACTGCTTCCGTTCAAGGGATATCCCTGTGTTCCAAGGTTATCCCAAACATTGCTTACTGTATTAATATCAACATCTCCGTTGTTTCCGTTACGCTTATAAAGCGTACCTTTTGTAAACTTGAACGGCTTTGTATAGTTATTCAATGCGCCCCATCCGAGAATGAACCTGACGGACTTAGTGCCATCGGGAGGCTGTATCTTCCAGATAATATCCTTTGTATTATCCGATTTGTAGTACACAAAGCGCTCCCAGACCTTATACTTGCCCGCAGTCTGCGTAGCAGCATCATCATAATAGAATTCGGCAACGATATCCACATTCGGTTCATTGTCCAGATCGCCCTTAGTCAGCTTTCTGTCGCTGCTGTCGTAGTTTTGATTGACATTGGTGTTGTATTTCCAGAACCAACCATTAATTTCAACATCCTCAAAATAGATATAATCATTATCAGTTCTGGGAAGCACCCAGGTAGACGACTCACTGCTCGGAGACGATGACGGAGCTGCATTATAAGTATATGTTACAGTGTTGTGAGACACTGTATCTTCCGCCGCTATAGGAACAGTCGGAACTGAACCGCTGATAGTAACATCAGGATCAGGCGAAGGCGCCGTAACAGGTGAGCTGATGGAGTATGTCGGCGGCTCCTTTGCAGTGTCAGGCTCGTAATAAAGCTCAAATTCTGCGCCGTCCAGCGGGTCGCCGTACTCGTTGACCTTGAGAACGTCAAGACTTGCATTCTTGCGAACATCCTTATGCTCAATATGAACTACCCTTCTTTCGCCCTGAATGGTAAACATGAACGGATCGCAGTAGCTGCGCTCATATCCTTCGGGCGCCTGTACCTCAACAAGGGTGTAGTCACCGTCCATGAGTCCGGTAATGGGGCCGTTTTCCCATGAATCGGGAACATTTTCCCAATAATTACCATCTATGCTGTGCTGCAGGGTGAATTTGAAGCCTGCCGCTGAGAAACCCGATGGATCAGTACCATTGTATAAAACGCTCAGGTTCACTCTGCCATTGTAGGATGAGCGGCTCAATAATACCGAACTGGCGTCGATGCTGTTACCGTCTGCATCAGTCATATCAGCAAGCCTGAACAGATACTGATTATTCTCCGTGTCATACTCCTGCATTCCGCTTATGGTAAAGCGGGTCATGGGTACATCACTCTCAGGAATTTCAAACCTGCCGTTATAAATAGCGTATACTATTGAAGTATCGCCGTCCGGTCTTGCAAGCATAAGCTGCGGAGCCTCTATCTCACCGCGGCTGTTGGTGGTGTAAACATAGGGTATATGTCCGCCGTTGACCATATCTGAGGTATGCCAGAATTTAAGAACGCTTTGCTTTAAATCGCCGTTATCATCCTTTAGAACAAATTTCTCGGCTTTGATAGCATTTTCTGCTGCCTGCTTATATTCATTTTCTCTGTTATTATAGATTTCCTTATCTTCAGCAGTAAGCTGAGAGAACGGATAAAGCTGCAGCAGATAATAAGTCGCATTCGGCAGTCTTATAGAGGTATCATTTTCATCCGTCTTAACAAGAGTGACTTTCGTCTGTTCTATCTTTTGCAGGTTGCCTATACGGTTTTGGGGAGTACCGTAAATAAAGCCTTCATCGTAGGACGGAACAGCTTCTGTGTCCTCAGCGGATCCAACATCAATTGTGAATACCGAAGGAGTCGTTCTTCGCAGATAACCGGACAAATTGCCTATCTCAGTGAGAGTATAGGTGTTCAGCGGAAGATCCTTGAAATATATCCTGCCGTCTGAACCGGATACAACTTCATTAGACTTGTTTGCATTGCTGCTCGTATCGAGAATATAGTCATTACCATTCTTAACAACGTAAACACGAGCGTTATTGCAGGTAAGAGCAAACCTTGCATCCGGAAGTGTAATATCCGAATATGCGCCCGGGCTATGTACCGTGTAGGCATCATAGTGGGTCTGGTCTACCTTAACGACTTCGGCATTTCCGACTATCTGAGTATTCTTTACATAGACCATAAGCGGATCATTTGAAGCCTTCTCAGCTGCCGTTACCTTATTGTCAGTGTCAGTGTATGTCCTGTTATCAGCCGTATAAGTAGAATAGGAAACATTATAGCCCTTGAGAGGAGTTTCGGTTATCTGATACTGATAAGCCGTGTTGCTCTGGTCATATACGGGCAGCTTATCAAACTTATATGACATATCGGAAGCATTATACGCAACATCCTCCGATACCTTATCGGAAGCCGTAACGGTTATGATATACTGTCCCACAAGCGGAATTTCATGGTTGGTTATTTCAAGTCCGCTTGCTCCGGATACCGAGGTTATGCGGTATGTATAGTTATCTGTACCGCTGCTTGTCGGAGCAATAATGCCGAGAGCATAGTTTCCGCTGTCATCCTTTGCTTCGCGCGGTATCGTAAATTCTCCGGAGGTATGCGCATAGTCAGTATTTTGATGATTCGTGTCCTGAACCTTGATAGTGCTGTCGCTGACGGCAGTGTAGTTCGTTCCATCGGTCGAGACCTCAAGCGTGAATTCGAACGGAGCTCCATAAATAACAGGCTCAAAGCTGTCATTTTCCTTGTGGTTAAGGTTCAGCGTGATGTCGGAATCCTTGTACTTATTCAAGCTCTGGTCTGTGTACTTGTTGTCCCATACTTTATTGCCCTTAACATAAGTAACAGGCAATGTGTTGGTAACATGGTACTCGGAAGCGTAATTCTTTGTTGCGCTGCCGATAGTTTCACTCAACGCAAAATATTCTGCGCTGCCTGCGTAGCCGTACTGCCTTGTTGCATCGGTGAATGCAGGTGCCGCCGCAAGCGTATTTGTTCCAGACTTCTGAACGATCGCTGCCTCAACATTTTTCATGTCAGTGTAGCTCGTTCCGTCACTTGACTCCTGCACCTTCAGGAAAAGCTTTTGAGTCACGGAATGAATGGTTACTACAACATCCCTCTTGCCCGTGCCCGAATCGGCAGCTATTGTAAATACTACTGCTCCGGTTTCAGCATTTATTACCTTGTAGTGCTTTTGCTTATCAAGGTTTTTGAGGGTGAATACTGCGTTTCCGCCGGATATTGCCTGCTGCGGGAAGGTGAACACACCGCTGTTATAGTCTGCGTTGTTTGCTGCGGTCATGTTGTAAACATTTTCAGTTACGTCATAAGTTATAACATCGCCGTTTGCATCATACTTCGGAAGGGCTGTAAATACTGCGTATTCGTCAGTTTCATGTGCCCTGATCTCAGCATTCACTGTCCTTGTGAATGTGCTGCTTACAGGAGCGTCATTCGCCGTCTGATTGCCCTGATATGTGCTGCTGAGCGTGAAGTCCACACTGTAATGAGTATCCGGGTTGCCGTTGTCCTCCCAATGCTTGTAGACCTTGATATCACGGGTATCAAGCTTGTTGGTGATCTCGAATGTTGCTTCAAGAGGCGTGTTGCCGTCCCATGTAGAACCACTGCTGAGAGTATCAAGAACACTATCGTCAGAAACAGTGTTATTTATCTCCCGCTTGTCATCATAGATAGTATTTACATCATTATCAGCTGCATTTTCATACTCAGCAAGCGAACAATACTGCGGCACTTTATAGCCGTTCACCTGAGCTTCTTCTATTTTGAAGCTGTAAGCATTGTTGCTTTCGTCATATTTCAAAAGCTTCTTGTAGGTGTATGTCCACTCGTCATTCAGCGTAGTTTCGCCCTGTGTTACCGAGTATGCCTTATCAGAGGTATACCACTCTGTCTTTTTGTTATTATTGGTCGATGCATTAACAGGATCGATCTGACCGTAATTAGCCAAACCGCTCTTTCTTGAAAGCGTCAGGTCGATACTGTATGTACCGCTGGCTACCGTATCATTCTTGTTGACATCCTTAATAACTGTCGGTCTGAGATGGAATGTGTCGCTGTCGTCGTCCCAGTGCTTCTCAGCCTTTACGGATGTGAGCGGGAGCGTGTCGGTGATGTGGTAGCGGGTCAGATAGCTCTTGTTATATGCGCTCTGTCCTGTGCCATAAGTCGCCGTCTTGCTGTACTTCTTTGCTGTGCCGTCATAGCCATAGCTGTTGTAGTAGAGATCGGAGTTTGCTGCTGTTTCTCCGGTACGCTGGGTGAACTCTACATCTTCCTGAGAAACTCCTTCAGCAGCCTTTACTGCATCTTCGGAATTGCCGGTATAGTAATTCTGCCAGATACCTTCTCCGTCCTTCCCAAGGTCATTTCCACTTGCAGGAACGTGAACTTCATCGTCAGCGTTGTCTTTTGCTTCCGTGACTGTATACTTTATCACATTGCCATTATTGTCATAAACAGGCAGATCGTGGAACACAACGCCGTAACCGTTATCGGAGTCAGCCTTTGAAAGGTACTTGGTTTCTGAATAGGTATTATTCCCTGTGGAAAGACCGCCAGCAGCAAGAGTGATCGCCGTTTTATAGTGGAGTTTCTTACTCAGGTCTGTTACCTTATCTCCGGTGTTTTCGTCCTTGCCGTAATAATTGTCGTTCCAGTCCTTGGTGACAAGCACATCACGGGTTGCCGGAGTGTTCTTTACATAGATGGTTTTGTCATCGGGTGAAAGAACCGTCTGGTTGTTTTCCTGCGTTTCGGTAAGGAGCTTTGTGCCGGTACCTGCCGATGCCGCTGCAGATGCGTAGGTGTAGGCTGTCTTGCCGGTAACTGCTGTATAATTAGTACCGTCAGATGAGCTTTGCAGTGTAAACTCAAAACCACTCGGATCCTGACCTGCCGCTTTTGTAATAAGCAGATCAACCTTACCGTTCATTTTAGGCTGCCTTGTGCATACTGCGCTATCATCGTCTACCTTATAAAGCTTGCTTGCATCAAGTCCCCTTATCAGGACGGAATAATTATTATCGCTGTTGATATAGTCCTTGGAAACGGTATATGTTCCGTTTACAGGAGTGCAGGTATGCTCGGAGAAATACTCGGTGTTGTAGACATGAGCATTTTCAGTAATGTTCTCCTTGACGTAATACGTTACTGCCTGCCATTTTGAAGGTGTTCCGGCTGCGGTCGCTGTGCCGTCAACATTGATATATACAGGAAGATAATTGAAGGTGTAGCTGTACTCATATTCGCTGCTGCTGACAGAAGTGAAATTTGCAGCTTCAAGTGTCGGAGCATAAACATAGGGGTGTGCCGCCTGATACTGTTCAAGTGTCTGACCTGCTTCATGCGAAGCAGTATAAGCTGTTTCGTTTACTTCCGCCTGCTTCTTTTCAATATGAGCCTTTACGCCCTTTACCTGAAGGCTATCGAGAGATACTTCCTTATCCACCCATGCGCCGGTATCGTCTTTATACCTGCACCAAAGCTCTACATTTATTTTGGAAAGGTCGGTAGGTCTTATGGTGCTCTTGTACTCACCGTCGTTCCATATCTTGTGAACAGTAAGTGTCTTTTCCTCTACCGTGTGCTTATTAGTAAAGGTGTAGTTTGTTATTTCACTGACGGTAGAAATCTCAACAGGTGAGATCAAGGTGTAGTTTGAAATAGTACCCTGCTCTACAACCTGATAGCTATACGGAACATTATTTTCATTGCACTTAGGCTGTGCGCCGAAATCGACATTCCAGCCCTCCTGAACACCGGACTTCTGGTTCACGTTAGTCCAAGGATCATTTTCTGCTGCTGTACTGAGCCTTCTCTGAAGCGTGAAAGCAAGTGTTTCAGGACGTACCTTATCACGGTTGTATTCGTCATCCCAGAGCTTATGCGCGGTGAAGCTTACCGTTGGCAGGGTATTCTTTATGTTGAACTGAATATTTCCGCTGCTGTCGGTCTGCTTCTTACAGGTGCCGACATAGCCGTTCTTCATATCATCCCCTGTAAAGACTGAACCTGACAGGGTGAATACAAAATCGTTATTGTCGGTCTGGTGTGCCGTGATCAGAATGTTCTTTTTGCCGTTTTCAGCTGCGTCGGAGGTCATTGTGACATTGGATGCGCCTGAAACATTTTCGATGGAGTATGTGCCTGCGTCAAGACCCTCTATGCGCACATAGAACACGTTGTTTTCACCAACTGTTACAGCCTTTTCGGAAGGAACAGTGAATATCCTGCCGGATGCGGTTATCTCATCGCCTGTTTCGGCCTCTGCGCTTGCAAGTACAAGAGCCTTCATTCCTGTGGGCACGGTAGCTCCGACAGTATTGCCCTCATTCTTGTAAGCATTACTGATCTGCTCAGCAAGCTGAGCCTGGGTCATAGCACTGCTTGCAGCCTTCTCCGTTACGGTGTAGATGATAGAATCGCCGCTGCTGTCATATCTCGGCAGATCCGTGAAGATCACGCCGTTTCCGTTGGGGATAGTGGCATAAACAGCGGTCATGCCCGGGTTATTGGTTGAATTTACGTCCACGAATGCAATACCGTCTGTAGAGCGCTGCAGGCTGAACGAATAATCGGCAGTTTGCCCCTCCTCCGGCTTCGGCAGCTCCATAATAACAAGAAGGTTTACCTTTGTGGTGTCATTAGTATCAGGGATCCTGTAGACTACATGGCTCTGAGCGTCAGCCTTTACGACCTGATAGGTGTAGTCGTTGTCCGCATCATCGGTCTTATTCAGTCCCTTTACAAGGATGCTGATAAGCTCGGAATCATCATCGCCGTTGTCGATAACACAATCGGAGCTCGGTGTGATAGTGCCGCCAGTTACGGTTACGGTTTTGGTGTTGTCCTCGGTAACATTTTTGCCTGCTATGACCTTAACGCGGTAATCAGTCTCCCCTGCTCCTGGTTCGGGAAGTGTAAAGTTGCTGCTGTTCAGGGTGATCTCTACATCATTATGCAGAAGGTCTGTACAGCCGTTGTCGTCCCACTTCTTGGCAACGGTAACATCAATAGTATCCATTTTATTGGTCACTATAAGCTCGTTGTCGGTAAGGGTGGTTACAGAATTAACGATCTCATTTGAAGTATTTTCCTCACCGTAAGCTGTGGTGTAACCATTTACACTTGACTCATCGACTTTAAAATAGTAGGGGCTGTTAGCTACGGAATAAGCAAGAAGATCTTTAAATGTGCATGTCTGCTCGTTTACGCTACCGTTTTTGTTGATAGTCATAGAAAGGTCGGTATCGGTTGGTGCTGTAACGTCCTTGACCGTTTCCCAGCCGCTTTCTGCATCGTGCGCAGTGGTGCTTACTGTTGCGCGTGAAAGTGTAAAGGTTATTTCAGCGGGACGGATATCGAACTTATTGCTCTGATCGTCCCAATTCTTTGTCACCTTTACATCGGTTAGCGGCAGGGTGTTTTTGATGTAATACTCGGTCGCGTAATTCTTTGTAACGCTGCCGATAGTTTCACTCACTGCAACATACTCTGCGCTGCCGGCATAGCCGTACTTTCTTTTGCCCTCAGAGAATACCGGAATATCTGAAAGAGTCTGATTGCCGTCTGCGGTTTTCTTTGTAGTTTCGATCACGAAATCGGTGACATCGGTATAGTCGGAATATGTATAGCTTCCTGCTTCTCCAGTCCGTGTCGTTGTCCTTTGCAGCTTGATAAGCAAGGGCGTATCAGTGTTTGTTACCTTTACATTCAGGTCTATCCTGCCGTCTGCCGGGTTATGGGAAACAACACTTATGTAATTACCTGCATTGCTGTCAGTATTATCCGGACCGACAAGCTGTGAATCGTCTCTTGCCCTGACAATACGGTAATAATACTCCGCATTACTGCCATTTTTAGCAGGAAGGTCTTTCAGCTTAAAGGGTGTGCCGGAAACGACTATAAACACTCCGTTGTCGTTTCCTCCGGTGTGGGCTTTTTCACTGACATTATAGACGATCACATTGCCGTCCTTGTCATACTTCGGAAGACCGCTGTACGTCTTTACGGCAGCATCCGGGTCAAGCACGCTGCCCTTGAACTCTACAAAGCTGTCAGCGACCTCTAAGGTCTTTGTATCGGTATAGGTGCTGTCAACGGGTGTGTCTGTATTATTGACCTTCGTAGTCTCGTTGCCGGCGTAGGTGCTCTCAATGGTAAAATCAATATCGTAGCGGGTATCGTACTGATTATTCTTATCTTCCCAAGTCTTATAGACCTTGATATCACGGGTGTCAAGCTTGTTGGTGATATCCATTGTAGTGCCGAGCGGCATCAGACCGTCCCATCCGGTTCCTGCCGGCAGTATTTCCACGGGGTTGCTTGCGGCAGATGTATTGTTTACGATAGTCTGCTTTGACGTAAATGTTGTGTCAGCGGCAGCTGCTTCATACTCATTTGCCTCACAATACTGCGGAGCTTCATAAGCGGTCACTCTGCCCTCGGTTATCCTGAAGCTGTATGCGGTGTTGGTTTCATTGTATTTCAGCAGCTTCTTGTAGGTGTATGACCACTCGTCCTTGTCATCATCAGCAGCAGATATCGGTATCGCCTTTTGAGATGAGTACCAATCCGTGTACCAGTCTGCGTCACCCGTTCCGCCTGTCGGTTCCACGGTCACGGGAGTGATATCAGACCACGAGCTCTGATCACTCGGTGCACTGCTTCTGCTGAGTGTAAGATCAATGAAGTAAGAACTGTTCTCTGACTTGTTCTTATCGTTAATGCCCGTGGGTCTGAGGTGGAAGGCGTCGCTGTTGTCGAGCCAGTGCTTTTCTGCCGTTACTGCTGTTAGCGGCAGTTCATCGGTGATGTGGTAGCGTAAAGGATAACTGAGCTCCTGAGCATTACTGCCTGTGCCGACAGTGACTTTTTCAAGGTACTTCTTTGCGCTGCCGGTATAGCCGTAGCTGTTAAGGTAAGCGCCATTGTCTTGACCGGTGCGCTGCACGAAATCTGCGGCAGATGCGTACTCAGGCGTTATGCTGCTCAGACCTGACCACGGAGCATCCGTAGGCTTGGCAATATCGCTGCCGGCGGAGTCAATATTCGCAGCAGCAATATCCTTGTACTCGGTGACCTTGTACTGTACTGTTTCGACTGTGTTGTTTGTACTGTCATACTGATAAATAGGCAGGTCACGGAACACAAGACCTATACCGTTATCGGAATCCGCTGCTGAAAGATACTTGGTCTCGGAATAAGTGTTACTGCCACTAATATAATTTATGTCGCTGCTTTCAAGCTTCACGGCTGTACGGTAGTGGAGATTCTTACTCAGATCTGTAACACTGTTTTCGGGGAATTTCAGCCCGTTTTCATCCGTAATACGATATTCATAACTAATTCCGTTATCTTGAGCATCAAGACCGGAAATAGTCAGAGTAAATCCATCAGTCAGTGCGCTGCGCGGAACTGTAAACAGACCTTCGCTCTGTGAATAGCTTTGGTCGTTGCTTACCGATGCGGTAATACCGGTAACGTTAACGAATGAGCCATTGCCTGTTCTGCGCTGCAAACGGAATTTAAGGTCTTCTCTCTCTCCAAATTGCGAAACAGCGGGCGTTATTGTGGCATTTAATTTGTTATTTTCCTGAGTTGACATGCTAATGCTGACCTTAGCGCCTGCGTTGCTTTCGCTGCCGTAGTAATTGTCGTCCCAATCCTTTGTGACAAGTATATCACGGGTAACAAGCTTGTTTGTAATGGAGAGTGTGTTATCGTATGCGCCGACAAGGTCATTATCCGATTTCTTATCCGGAGTGATGATAAATGCCTTTGCCGTAAGATCAACTGTTCTGTTTACGATATTCTTCACTAACTGATCATTACCGTTTTCAATCTTACGGTTAACCCGGAAGTAGATATCCGTAGCGATACTGTCAGCAACACTGATAGTAAGCGTTGTATGTTCTCCCTCAGTGACTTCGGTGATATTATTGTTATCAACCGCCACAGCCTCTCCTATCGGTCCGCCGATAGCGTTGCATTTCTGTATTTTATAGGTATGAACTCCCGCAAGCTTTGGGATATCCGGTATCTGGAAGGTAAGGTTTTCACCCGTCATACAGAACTGCGGTATGCTCATCACACCGTCACTGTCGGCGTAATAGGCTTTTCCCTTTGCAACAGCCTTGAGATGCGTCACATAATTATTCTGCTGCTGTTGAGCGTTTTCAGGTGTTGGAACAGCCACATCATTATCTATGAGAAGCCTGAAGCTTACTCTCGGCAGAGGCTTGGATACCACCAGAAGAGTATTGCTGCCGCTATTGTTTTGGGTAACGCCTATCAGATCATCATTACTATTTTCTTCATCAAACCCATTGCTTTGATTTTTCTTGTATTCCTGAACTGAATAAGTATAAGAATTACTCTCTGCATCAGTCTTGGGCAGATCGGGTACATTAACTACAAGATAGTCGCAGTGAACATGGACAGCTGTGTATGTTTGTCCCGTAGGATCAGTTGCCGGTGTACCAGCATAAGCGAGGCTAAAGCTTACATTTTCAGCATTTCCTGTTACCGGAACTGTAATAAGCAGCTTAGTCTGGTTATTTTCTGTGTGCTGGTAAATGATCTGGCTTTCGCTGGTGTCATCATCTGCAATTTTGTATTTAGCCCCTTCGTCTGAAAGTACGGGCAGACCGTAAACTATCACGTTTATTCTGCCGTTAAAGGCTTCATTTGCCGGAATTGTACAGGTAGGCCATGTAAACTCATGCTTATCATCTATCCCTGATGAAGCATCTGCGATAGCCTTGGAAATTTTAATGTAACCTTCCTCATCAGCGGGATAAAGCTTGGTGTTTTTCTCTGCGCTTACGACCTTTTCGTAAACTATCTTGGTGAGAGGTCCTTCCTTCTGACCGTCCTGCGGTGTACGGCAGAGCTTGAAGTACACGTTCGGATCCTCTGTTCCAAGGGGCTTATTCACTGTGAGCTTGCCGGAGCTTATAGCGGAAACGGTCATCGTATCGCTGGAATCTACAGTAACCGCTGTTCCGTTTGCGTCACACTCAACTACCGAATAGATGTAATCTCTGTTGTCCGCATCCTTAGCCGGAAGATCAGATATCTCGCCGGTAAGGCACTTGGTTATTGTGCCGTTTTCCGCCGTGTAATACCTTGGCACTGCGAAAACGCCGTTGGTATCGGCAGTATAGTAAATGCCGTTTATCTTCACGACAAGACGATCTGTCTCGTCCTTATCCTTTACAACAACTCGGTCTTCACTATAAACGATGGGATCGCTTCCGCTGGCATCCTTGAGCTTGACCTTCCGCTGCAGCTTGAAATATACCTTTGGCAGTTCCTTGCTTACTATATAAGTAGTGCAGCCGGTCGAGTTATCGTGGAAACTGCTCTTGGAAAATGTGAGTGTGGACGAAGAAATAACATTGCCATCCTTATCACATTCCTCTATGGCATAGGTATACTTTTTATCGTAGATGTTGGCGTCGGGCAGATCTTTAAGCACTGCGGTGATGGTTCCGTTGTGATTGAAACCGCCTGTCATGTTATCCTCAGTAGTTGCCTCTAACTTTGAAAGAGTGACAAGACCGCTGTTGTTTGCAGAAGCAGACGCGTTTCCGTCCCTTGCATAAAGATTGAGAGTCTTTTCCTCGGAGGTCTTACTGTCGGCAGCATCTGCACATTCGTAGAGAGCTTCTGTCTTGCCGTCAACCTCCTCTACTATATAGTATGTTACCTCAGATGCCTTGCCGATAAGTGTTCCGTCGCCGCAGGTATTGACATAGCCCGGCAGACCGGAATAGCTCACTTTCCATGTGTTCGGATCGGTTTCGCTGACCCCTCCTGATGATAATGTCTTATTGAAATCATTGCTGGGATCATTCTTATTATTCAGCTGCAGATACAGCTGATAGACCAGCGACTGGTATTCCGCTGCGCCCTTACTGCTGTCATATACAGGACCGTCATATCCTTCCGGTCGCTTTACAGCTTCATAGCCTGTGATCTTATTGTTATCATCCTTGATTTCCTGATAATCATAAATATCATACTTGCAGTACAGCTTATAAGTTATGCTTGTCGGACGGGTCCGGAAATCGTTGTTCCTGTCATCCCAATGCTTATAGGCGGAAACTGTTTTAAGCTGAGGCGTAAAGGTGTTTGTAAAGGTGTATGTGCGTGTGTCGGGCTTGTCGGATGTTTCATCGGCTACCGTATAGTAATCAACGGTATTCTCTGTGATGAAGTAGTTGAACGTGTTGCCTTGATGGTCAAACGCAGCACACTGTTTCCACGTTACAGTCCAGTTGTTGAGTTCGTTGCCCACAAGCGGAGAAACAAAGCTTTCATCGAGAGTTGTTACACCAGACTTGTCCGTTTTGGTTCTCCTCAGATAGTAGGTTATGCTTTCCGGACGCAGACCGTAAAGGTTGTTTTTATCGTCCCATACCTTAGTAGCCTCATAGTTTGAGAAGGATACGATATCCTCTACAATAGTATTGGTAATGGTCGATTTTCCAAAGCTGTCACCTTCGCCGCTTGCGCCTTCATATACATTACCGTCCGGGGCAGTGTATTCGTTATCGCTGCCAAGTGCGCAGTCAACATAATAGTTCTCGGTACCGCTGCGGATAGTACGTACATACGAATACTCTTCATCGGTAGATTCTGTACCAGGTACAAGGAACAGATACGGTCTGCTGCTGACGCTGTTTTCGCCTATCTTAGTTTCTATTACCCGGTAGGAATATTCCAGTCCGTGCTCGTCGTATATCGGCAGGTTATCAAAGCAGTAGTGCAGCTTCTTTGTCGGCTGATATGCCAGATATGGTACTTCGTACTCCTCTATTTTGCTTGACAAGTTCGGCAGTGTTACCTTGCTGAAGGATTTCTTTTTCTTTGTTACTCCGTCAACCTCTTCTTCTGTGACATTTACCGAGAACAGAGTCACATATCTCAGATCGACTGCTTCCCAATCACCGCTGCTGGTCTTGCTCTCCAGACGGATAGTGTATTTATCACGGCTGTTGGGAACATTATCGCCTTCATCATCCCATATCTTTACGACCTCATGCTTGGTCTTTTGCAGCTTGTTTTCAAGACCCTGTTTAAGGTTTGCATAAAGATAATCTGTCGTGTCAAGCGTGAAGGGCTGGTCGGGATCATGGGTAAAGCTGCTCTTGTACAGATTATTGAAGCTCTTGTTAATCGTTGCCGATTGATCACTGAACTCCTTCAGGTAGTAGGAATACGGTCTCCATATCTCTCCGATATCATTGACCTGAACAAATTTTCCGGAAGGCAGACCTGTTATTGTATCCTCGACCTTATTGTTTGCCACAGTCTTAGAAAACCTTGTTACCGATTCTTATCCGTCCTGAATGGTCACGCGCTCATTCTGAACATCGCCGTTTGCGTCCACATAGTAGCGCCACAGCTCAAAGCAGACATTTTCCGGCACAAGCTTGTAATTTGCGGCGTCACTGTTCCAGGTCTTGGAATAGGTAAAGCATACGTTTTCTTTTTCCACCGGTACTGAATCCGTTGTTATTGCGCCGTCAATAACAAGCTGGTTCCTATGAGTGTCCCTGTTGACCTTACACCTTTTAACGGCATAATTCGGGGTCTCATAGCTGCTGCCGACATTTATCTTCAGCGGAAGATCTTCGATCTTGCAATAGACCGTATCACAGTATTCCGGCGCAGGAATAACGAATACGCCTGCCTTAGGGATAGCGTCTTCTTCGTTGCTGGCATAATATTCCCTGATGATCGGGTGTTCATGCCCGGTATCATTTTCATCATAAGTGGTCATGGTCAGCTTGAGTGCGCTGCCGTTTATATCCTTTTTGATGACCTGATCATTATGAGCTGTATCGACAAGCTTTATGTTCAGATACTTACGCGGGTCAGATTTACCTTCGTGGTACTGCGTAACATTTATCGTGAAGCTTATCTTCTGTCCTGTCGCTATTTCATTTCCGTCTTCGGTCTGGGCAAAGCTGAGTGTTGATTGATCGTCTATACCGTTCTTATCGCACTCAACTACGGTGTAGTAATATTTTTCCCATATACCGTCTACGGTTTTTGAGGGAGTATCAGCTGCGGCATTGGTCTTGCCCACACTGATACCATAGTCAAGATGCTCTGCGACAGACTTTGTTATATCCGCATCTGCGGGTATCTCAACTATGCCATTGCCGTCCGCAAGGAAGAAACGGGCTGCGGTAACACTTGCAGGAAGGGTCACTCCCGTAGGAGCGGTTATGGAAAATGTAAATCCCTCTGTGCCGGCCTTTGTCACCAGAAGATCAACGGTATTCTCACCGGACTTTCTTACAGCTTCACGAGCAGCACCGGTCACAGTATAGTTATTTCCTTCAGGAGGAGCCGGAAGATCCTTTACAAGTATGGCGAAATTTCCTTTGAAGGCATAGTCTGCCGGAATTGTAATGCTGCTCGGCGATGCACTGAGCTTTTTATTGTTATCATAATAACCGATAGCATTACCATAGCTGTCATTTATGACTGTTTTGGGATCAGCCTGTTTCGGGAAATATTCCACACGAATATCGCTGCCGTTATTATCCTTAGCAACAATGCTTTCACTGCATTGCCCCACAGTCACTGTGCCAGTGTAGTCTTCAAAAGTGCTGCCTGTGCCTTTCTTCCTTATCTTGAATTCCAGACTCTCGGCATCACTTTTCACAGTTACTGCGGCGTCTGTTTTGTCGTTCTTCTGAGAATAAGAGAATGTAGCAGGAATATCCTCAAATAAGTTCTTGTTGGCGTTATAACCTACCAGCTTGTATGTGCCGGACTCAAGACCCTCCAGCTTGAATGAGTATACTCCGTTGAGCTTATCGGAAGCCGGAATAGTATAATACGCTGCCGTATTTCCCGAATAGGTCTTTGATTCTCCCTGATAAGTTTTCGGTATGTCAGACTCAAAATAGAGCTCGGCGTCTTTATCCGTTACGTCAGCATAGTTGGCTTTTTGTATCTTGAACCGGAAATCAGGTTCGCCTTCTACGGCTGAGCGTTCCGCTGTGATAATAATGCTCTTCCGGGCGCCTGACACTACGCCGTCAGTTACCGTAACATTTGCCCATGACGTTTCGGTCAGGTTCTCGACAGTGTATTCATCGGCGGCATTAAGACCGGAAACGGTTACTGTTATCTTATTGTTGACAGCAGACGAATAACTGACAGTACATGTATCGTCCGAAACGCTGCCGGGACTAATTGACATATCCGAAACATAGCTGTAGGTTGAGAAACGCTGCAGTCCGAATACAAAATTCGCTCCTGTCTTAGCCTTTGTGATAACTATATCCTTTTTGTCATCGCCTGAAGGATAATAATTAACAGTCACGTCATTTCTGGGCTTACCGTCGGCGTCAACTACACGATAGCTGTAATTCACATCACCGTCAGAAACAGGCAGATCGCTTATCCTTACAGAGAACAGATCGTTAATTGCATAAGCCCCGTCGATAGTGAATTTTCCATCCTGAGCAGTAAAGGTTTGAGCCTTATAGATATCAGTACTGCGTTTCAGTGTGAAATTCGTTTCATCCGAAACGCCGCTGAGGTTAGCGCTGATATCGACAGTAGTGCCGTTTGAGGCAACTGTGAACGGCAGTTCCGGATCAAAATAATATCTGTAAGCGTGACCGTCCGGATCCGCTGCCGCAAGTCCGCTTATCAAAGCAGGCTGAGCAGTATCCACTTCACTCGGATCAACCTTAAACTGCATGCTGCCGTCAAGCTGAAGCGTTCCCTTTGTCTTGCGGATAGTCTTGATGTAGATGGATTCAGGACGTTTTTGCAGTTGGTTATTGTTGTCGTCCCATTTCTTCTCAAATTCAAGCTTACTGTTGACATGATCCTTCTTGTTCTGTATATACATGCCATAGAGCGTATTGTCGGTATTGTCGCTGTGATCTGTTGATAAGAGATCATTAGATGCATTACCGGAAAAATCAGAAACAGTATCCGAAAGTTTGCCATCCGATGCTTTTAGAATGTAGCCGGAACTCTCCTTCTCATATTTAACATTTTGCAGAGTCGTATTGTCTGTTTCAGAATAATAATACAGCTTTGCGGTGCTAAGATCCTCCTTGACTGATACAAGCACATTATTTGTAGGAGCTTGTCCGTTGTAGTAATACTTCGGCATGAGGATAGTTCTGCCCCAGTTCTGGCTGCTCTGGAGAGTCTTTTGAAGCTTTACGGGGGCAGGAGGTGTCTGACCTTGTCCTACATCAAATTCCTCATGCAGCGTTACATCAAGCGCTTCGGGACGCAGACCGTCTGCGTTGTTGTCATCATTCCAGCGCTTTTCAACGTATATCTCTTTACCTTCAAAAATATTGCAGATATAAAGATCTCTGTAGACCACCTGCGGATTTTTATATTCCGCAGAGTAGTTGTTGGTATCACTCGGACCTTCAAAGGACGGCTGGTTCTGAGTATTTTGCGCAGTATTTGAATAGTATTTACGGTCGCTGTCGGCTCTCACTGTGAGTGTAACGTTATTTCCGCTGACAGTTTGATTGACCGATACGTTTCTTCCGCCCGTAACGCCGCTTATGTAGTAGGAATATTTTGTGCCGTTTGCCGAAAGCGGCAAATCGGAAACAGTTACCTTATACTCGTCGTTGACCATATTTCCAACAGGAACAGTGATAACTCCTGTTGTTGTATCGGCAGGGATTGTTGCACCATTTGCAGAAGCAGATATATCCGTTAATGGCGTAGTTGAGCCTTCCTCGGCACGCATAACAACAAACGAAAGAGGGCTTTCCGTTGTTGCAGGCGATTCGCTTTGCGGCATATAAGAGCTTCCTGTCGGGTTATTTGTCGGATAGTATATCGTTACATGGTCGCCAAGCACCGCATTTTTCTCTATTACACGGTACTGATAAAGCTCGCCGTCGATCGTTTCTACCGGCAGATACTTGAAGGTGTAATAGAGCTGTCCCTTCTTGTTCCCGCTCGTGTATACGGAGAACTGCGCGTCTATTGTAGATGTGCCGTCAGCATTTTCGGTAACGGCAGGCTCTTTGTAGTCTCCGTCCGTCCATTTTGCGGGCTTTGTATCGTTGATCGTCAGTTTGGTATATTCCGACCAGTTAAGCTCAGTTTGTTTCTTGCGCTGAAGAGTAAACTCAAGCGTCTTTAAGAATCCATCATTGAAGTACAGCGGATAGTCCTCGGGCTTGAGAGCCTCATACTGAGTATTTCCCTGAGCATCCTTATATTCTGCGCCAAAGGTCTTATTGATATTAAGATAGATATACTTTAACTGATTATCAAGCGTAAACTCTGCGTGTCCGCCGATGACCCGACCATCGACATTCTTTTCAAGCTCTATTTTTTTCTCTATAGGATCCTCATTTTTGCGGTGGAAGGCGTTCATTTGTATCTCATCTACAACATATGAATACCTTATACCGTTCTGACCGTAGATAGCAAGACCCTCTATCTCGACCTTTTTGGTGGTCTCATAGACTCTTACGGTAACTTTTATATCCTGAGGATATACCTTTATTACAGCATCGGGATCCTCTGTCTTGTTGAGTGTAATGACAGATCCAAAATATGCCTCATCGGACGATATTGTGCAGGTTCCGAAGTCAGCCGGAGTTTCAGCAACAGTTACAGCCTTATATGTGTAATTATGTGCGGAATCATCCTGCAATTCCATATCCGGGATAGTAAGTGTAGTCACATTTGCCGGAAGCGTGTATATTGTATCCGACACATCGGTATAACTCGTACCGTCAGCTGACCTTTGCAGCTTGAATGTTCTGCTTGATTCAGCCGGTTCAGCCGTGACCACAACCTTGTTCATTTTTTTGAAATCTGATACAGTAATTATAAAGATCGGATCCTTGTACTCTTGAGCAATGCTTATGGATGGAATGTTGTTCTCAGTACCGGTATCTACCATGAACAGAGATTTCTTACCGATATTTGCAGTGCTGCGCTTGAGCATGAATTTGTAGTTGCTCACGCCGTTGAATTCCTTGTTCAGCGGATTTTGATCATTATAGGATTCCCATGTCTTGTTGACGGTAAGCTTGCTCTTATAATTGTTTTCGTCAGGCTCATAGGTGTTTGTTATATCCACCTGCTTATGAAGCGGTCGGGTATTGTCCTCACCTGTCTTTGCTGCCCATAATGTGCTGCCGTCAGACTTTGTATAAACATCATGCCATGTGTCACCTTCAACATTCGTCTTGCGCTGAAGCTTGAAATAAACATTCGGGTTATTTTCTCCCTTTGTGACAGCTACTTCAAGCTTATAGGTGCCGTCTGACATTGAGTGATAAGAATTTGCGACCATATTGACCGTATTACCTGAATTTTGAACAAGTTCTCCATCTGCATCACACTCGACCACTCGATAAGTGAAATCATGCGTCACAGTCTCATTATTCATGTCCTTATAGACCTGCCGTGGGGGAATATTCTGCACAACATAGGTGTTTGTTTCAGGAACGCAGATAGCGCCTGTGATCCTGTCGGCAGCAAAGCACAGGTCAACCGATTCTTCTATATCTGCAGCAAAGCCAAGACCGGTATGCTCGCCGTCAACGATGACCTTATTGTCTCCGGATTTATTCATATCCTCGGTTTCCAATGTTGGTTTGGTGTTCAGAACACCATTTGAATCAACGGAATACGTCTTTGAGAACAGAATATGACCTGTCTCAGACACAGGATCGCCGGGCTTGCCTGCACCGATAAGCTCCTCTGTAACATAATAGAAGAACTCTTCACCGGTAGGCGAATAACGATAGAGATTTTCTTTGTTGCCCTCGCCGCCGAAATAATACTCTGTCTTATTATTTGCGTGAACCCACTCTGCGGAATGGAACTCCTTTACAAAGGTCTGATACACCAGAAGCTTCTGCTGATTGCTGCTGTCCTTGCCCACATAGCACTGATAGAGAGTAAAGCGGACTGTCGGATAGATAATGCCTGCCTCCATGTTTTTCCACTCTTTGCTGACCTTTACCTGCACCCTGTCGCCGCCGTTGTATTCGTTTATGATCTTGTCGTTGCTTATGCGGTAGGTGTAGCCGTTTATGGCTCTCTCTTTGAGGGTGTATTTGATCAGAGCGCCGTTCTCGTCATATTTATCAAGAGGCATGGCATTCTCATCGGTTTCATCAAAACGCACATAATCGCCGCTAACGTACTGAACCGCATTGTTGTTATCACGGGTGACAGTTTTCTGCTTTGAAAAACCGAAATGGTCATCGCCGTTTTTGATCTGGCTCATATTTACCAGCTCACCCAGAGCTAAAGCCGGATCTGCAGCGCCCTCAATTATTGCATAGCCGCCCTGTTCAAAATTATATGTCTGCTGATTATTACCAGACTTTGTAACATATTCGGTAGCAGCTTCACTGTAATTACTTTGGTGGCTCTTGATATTCGCATAGAGGAACACATCTGCAATAGGATAGTTTTTCTTCTGCAGAGCGTCGGCTATATTCTGCCAGAGCTTTGTGCCTTTGATCTCAACAGTACCGACAAGCTTGTTTATTATGGTACCGTTATCATAGGCGCGGCCGTAAATTGTAGTTCCGTTTACTGTTCTTCCATCCTCGCCGTCATAATTGGCATGCTCAGTTTGACCGGGAATATCGTAATAATCGGGTACATCCGCATAAAGATCCTCGTCCGAAAGCTCGGTCACCTTGCGCTGGAGCCGGAATATAAAGTCATCGGTAAATGCAGCTACAGGCCTTACGGTAACTGTAACTGTACCGTCTGCCTGTGTTATCTGAGTAATAGTAACCTCGTTGTTATTAAAGGGCGTTCCTGTAATATCTGTTACACGGTAAGTATATTCAGGGTGTTCTCCCTCATAGAAATCGTCCTTTGCATCAAGGCCGGCTATTGTAACATAAAAGCTTGGACTCAAATCGCTATGCGGAATTGTGAACATACTGTCATTTGATGTGTATCGTTTACTGTTGCTTCCTTGAGCCCCCATATGAACAGCATTTTCATAATAGGTCTTATAATCGTTCGTGATAAGGTTTGTGGTGATCTCTTTTACATAATACTCGTAACGGAAGCCCTCACTGTCATACTTAGGCAGAGATTCAAAGGTGTATGACCAGTGGTTATCTGTATCGGTAGAATACTTTTTCCAGTTGTAATCCTTAGACACCTGAGTATCGGCGGAGCTTTGTCCGGGCTGTGTGGAATGTCTGAAAAGCTTGATATAAAGGTCAGTACGGGTATTGAGAGCGTTGGTGTCGTCCTTCCATACCTTATTTACGGTACAGTCGGTCTTGCCCTTAAATGTGTTTGTGATAACTATCGGGATAAGGTCATCACTGTTGGAACGATCGTTTACGATATACGGATCCTCTTTGATATCAACATAAAGATCGTCATTTTGCAGCTTACACTTGCCGTTTTTGTCAAATGACATTCCGTTTACCTTTACCTCGTTAAGCGTATAGGTGATGATCTTACCTGTGTTTGAATACTTTGGCAGGTCGGTAATGTAATAATCATTGACTCCGTTGATAAGATCGATCCTGATCTCATCCGTAGTTTCACCCTGCTGACCGCCTTCTACGGGGATTTTTACAGGCTGAGGACCGTTGCCGTCATGGTAATCCGCCATGATCCTTACAGTGACGTTCTTCATTTCATCAAGCCTTGAACCGACGTTCCAGTCAAAATGCACACGGTAGTTTACTATACCTATACGGGTATTAGTAAATGTAACATCGCTGAGCTTGCCTGTGCTTGTATTTATGGTCGGCTCCTCCTGAACGGCATAGTAACGGTCATAATTTCCGTTTTTGTCATAAACCGCCTTATAAACACCTGCAAACCAATCAAAAGAGATCGGATCAACAGTCTGATTTGAACCGTTCGTATAGGTGTAGACAGCGCCCTTAGTATTCATATTAACGACATTAGCGGTTATCTTATGATTAATATCCGAGGCGGAAAGAGTATATACATAAGATGAGTCCTGAACAGTGTTGCCATTATATAATTTTGCATCTCCGGAATAGAAATCATTGAAGTATGTTCCATTAACAGAACGCTGCAGCTTGAATACAAGATTATCGGTACCGTTACACGGTGAGGTAACAATTACGGTCTGGGTATCGTTTTCAATGCCGCTTTCACTCTCTTTGTAGGTAACAGACAGTTCTGCGTTCTCTAAAGGTTTGTTTGATGTATTAACTACACGATATGAATAAATACTGTTTCCGTTTCTGGCAGGAAGGTTCTCAAAACGGACATAATAACCCTCAGAATACTGTGCAGGCAGCATGTTTTTCCATATATCGGTCTTTGCTTCTACAATGTCGTCTTGCCTGAATTGAAACGTATGCTGGTCGGTAAGTCCGCCGGTCATTCTTTCCTGGAAGTCCTTAAGGTCATATCCCCAAGGCTCCTCA
Organism: uncultured Ruminococcus sp.; assembly: GCA_902796475.1. Taxonomy (GTDB): domain Bacteria; phylum Bacillota; class Clostridia; order Oscillospirales; family Acutalibacteraceae; genus UBA1213. The sequence continues at coordinate 13,975 of CADBPE010000178.1, read as the reverse complement.
TCGGTGCGCTGGTGATAGCTGTAGCCTATTCTTACCTGAATACGGGCTGTCCAGACATTTGTTTCGTCCATAGTCTGACCGGGATTAAGCAATACATTATTATCTTTTGCGTAATTAAGTCTATTGCTGATATTGCTCAGATTAGTGCTGTCAAGACCAGGATAGTCACTGCCAATAAGCGGAATTACAAGCGGAACATAGCCTACACCCGAACCTGATGAAAACGAGTTCGGTGATGTGCCGTTTGAATTCTGATAGCGGTAGCCAATACCTACATCCGGATTCTGAGTTTTCAGCGCATCCATAAACGGATCAGTGAAGGGGTTTGTGTCCCTGACATTCCAAGGGTCCTCAAACAGCCATTTGGTGCCGCTGTTTGTAGATGATTGAGCTGCAGCAATTTGCTCATCAGTCATAGTCTCCCAGCCGATTGGGGCAAGTTCTCCATTATTCGATTGTATCGGCAGGCGCATCGCGCGGGCAGACATATCTACACCAACGGCGCATTTATACTCTTCCTCGCCGTCATCCATCCATACCTTGTGGAAGTGTATCTCCTCGCCGCCGTCGCCAAAAATATTGTTGGCTGTGTATACTCTGGGATCCTTCGTGAGATCGGCAGAAAAGACCGGACTGCAGCCTGTTACACCTGATGCCGATACCTCGGAAAGCGTGAAACGGTTAAGGTGTCCTTCATCATCATACATGGGAACATTCAGCAGTTCTATGGCATAATTCGGCTGTATTCCGGACACACCCTCGACAACATCTTTCCTAACTATTCTGAACTGGCCTGTAGGGTTGCCTTGGCCATCTGTTGCTTCATATTCTACCAGTTGACCGTTTTCCTTCGTGCCGTTAGTATACTTAATGACCTCGGTGGGAGTAAATCTCTCAAACTTACCTGTGGTGTAGTTGTACTTCATCAGCTGGATCGTTACAGTTGTGTCCCTGACCGCTGAAAGCTGAGACATCGGAACGCCCGACCAGTCCTTGTTGATAACGGCTTTGATATCGCCAACGAGCTTATACTCATACTTATAGGTGCTTGTACTGCTGTCCCACTTTACCCTGACTTCAAAGTCATGCTTTCCGATACTGATCCTGACCATATCGGTCTGATTTCCATCTGTTCCGATAAGCTTTACGTTATTGTTTCCATCAATGATAACCTTACCATCATTGTCGTAAGCCATTTCTATCGGAGTAGTGTATTCATTGGTAGCGCCATTGTCTGTACGGCTTATAGTTGTCTGCACAAGTCTGTACTGATAGGCATGACCTTTTGAGTCATACTGAGAAACAGCCGCAAATATATCATTCAGTTCCATCTGCTCGGCTGAAAAAGCATCAAGCGTAATAGAATTATCGGGAACAGGATCACCGGCATTCAGCTGCACCCATTCTTCGCCGTTATAATACTCTGTATAAAGAACAATATCATTCTCGTCCTTGACTTGCCTGCTTAACAGCTGAACATCTTCCCATTTTTTTGTTTCGGGGTCATATTTCTGTATCTGATAAACTATCTCTGCGGTACCGCCCTGCAGCTCGGCAGCGATCCACTTGGCGTCTACTCCATAGGCAATTGAGCCTGTGAGAGTGTTCTTTACGGTCGCCACGTTCGGGAAAACCTTTGTGCCGTTATATGTGCCGTCGGCATTCGCACCACCAAAGGGATAATGATCAACGTTCAATCCATCAAGGATATAAGAAATGCTGTATCCCGACATAGAAAGACGCTCTTTTGCGAAATAAACGTATTCCTTACCTGAATTATCATATTTGTCTACGTATTTTTTTACTCCGTTTTCGGTATATTCATATCTGCTGCCCGAAGCGATCTTCCATGTGCCTACCTGAGATACCATCTCGTAGCTGTTCGGATTGCTCGGATCTACCACATAACGGTAAAGCATGAAGTCGCCGGCAGCCTGATTTTCTACGGCAGCTACTCTTGCCGCTTGCTTGTCAATGTCAGCCCAGACAAGCTCACCCTCAAATGTGGTCGTGCCTGTCAGCAGCATATTCAGCTCTCCGCCCTCATAGGCTCTGTCAACAATGTCTGATTTAACGCCCTCGTTCGTTGCGGTTATCTTGTATGTGTCGCTTTCATGATCAGCGTAGCTTGCAGAGCTGTCCAGAGCAGTCACAGGAAGAGGCTGAGGCTCGCTGTTTCCTTGCACTGTCTTCTGCTTCATTGAATAAATTCTTGCAGTGCCGTCCGCAGTGATCTCAAGAAGTTTCTTGACACTCAGTTCATAGTATGTTTTACCGTTGTCGTCCGTTTTTGCTTCATAACTGAAAAAGTCAGCGGGAATATTATAGCCTGTTACATTATTATTGGCATCCGTTACCTTATCGTATGTATTCTGTATATATTCCTTCAGCGAAGTGTCAGTAAGAGCATCGAACTTTGCCGCTGTGACAGATAAAATATTTATGGGATGCTCAGGATCGGTCTCATCAATAAGCTCGAAATTGTTCTTTATAAAATCAAGTATTTTTTCCGGGGTTTTTGTAATATCGCCTTCTTTATTAGTATACTCATTGTCGTGAGCTCCGTCAAGCCAGTTTACTTTACATGTAAAGTCTTTCAGGCTGTAATTGGTAAAGGATGTTTTGTTTACAGCCGTTATGCTGTAATTGGCAGAATCAGTCAATTTTTCCGCAGCTGTGTAATCGTAAGCTTTGCCGTCCACTGACTGTTCAGGCACAAGATATGTATAAACATCATTATTACTGTCCTGCTTGGTAATGGTGCGCAGAACTATTTCATCATTATTGGCGTATGTGCCTCCGTATCTTTCGTCGTTAACATCATCGGGAAGTACGCCTCCCGGAAGAGCTGATATGGGTGTATCTACAATATAAGACTCAGCCGTCTCTCCCTTCGGCTGGCGTGAAATATCAAAACCGACAGTTTTGCTGTCAGGTCTGCCGCTGTTGGTGTCACGCCACTGAACGTTCACGTCAAGCTCAACCATCGGTGTAAGATCAAACTGCTTAAGCTTATATTCTTCAGTTACGCTGGTAGTGTCATCATTATAATTATATATAAGCTGACCTGATCCGTCATAATTCAGCTTATATATCTTGCTTTTTGCCTTCACAGCCTCATCTTTTGCAGGATCGCCTGCAGGTTTTTCAGTATTGTCAATTGTGCTGTTTGCGCCGCTGTAATAGCCGTTCTGATCATAAGTGCTGTCACCTGAATGATATTCCTCCATGACCGGAACGACAGCTGCATCACGGATCTCAGTAAGCTCGGGAGTAATTACTATCCTTGATATCTGGTTTGCCTTGAGAAATCTTTTGAACGGGTCAGAGTCTGGCGTACTGCTATCGAGGAATGTCACTTTCTTACCCTGAGCTATCTGTGTTGTACCGTCAACGCTAAGGTAAACTATCTGATCACTATCATCGGTAAACTGATACTCACCCGGCAAATCGACTTTTTGATACGAATATGTGACCACATCATCAGGGCCGGGGTTTACAGGATCGGAAACAAGATGATAAAATTCCAGCTTGAATCTTGAATTTACTCCTTGCTGACTCGTAAGGACATGATTATATATGCCTATGCCATCATAATATTCAGGCGTCTCCTCGCCCTTAGACCTGAACGGCATAGATGTAAACAGAATAGCAATTACAAGTATGAAACATGTGATCTTATCAAATAGACCGATCCTCGCATTCTTCACATTTTTCATATATGTTTCCTCACTTTCGCAAATATATGATCAACAAAGGCACATTAGCCCACAATACAACTATTATACATAGTATATTATACAACATTTCGCATTAAAAAAGCTACAAATAATCAGACAAAAAATGGCAATTAAAATAGAAAATGAAAGTTTAAAGGATTAGATATTTGTGCTAATTGCACAATTGATTCAAAATCATTCAAGCTTAACTGGTCCCCAAAAACATTATTGTTTTGTGATTGTAAAACTTAAAATGATTTAAGTGACAAATATTCATTCTGAACGATATTTCCGCAGGCATAAAAAAGAGCCGGACATTCAATATCCGGCTCTTTTTCGCAAAACGCTACATTATAATATATAATATTTTAAGACAAAAACAAGTATGTCAAAATGCACAACAAATTCAGCTCTGCCGACAGACGAAACACACCTTGATTCTGGATAAATCTTCCAGACTTGCCTGCCGCAAACAAAAAAAATCATAATTTTCACTCATAGCTTCGAGGACAGAGCCGCCCAAGGCTAAGATGTTTCATTGTTTATTATGTAAAGTGTTTTGACTTGACATATATTATTATCATAATTATACAGATAACTTTACATAATCCCGCTTTTTATGAGCGTTTCATGAAGTATTTCTGTATTCCGAGTGCAGTTGATATCAGAGAAATGTTTTTCTGTAAAGTACAACGACATTACACTTAAAGCAGCGAAATGCAGCATTTTTTCGTCTGCGAGCGCTGCCGGAACGTCACATTTATCTTATCCCCGCGCCATCGGACGCCTTTGCTTTGTATATTTCCGGCTCTCTGCCGAAGCTGTCAAAATATGCCCTCGTCACGGCTTCCGCAAAACGGTCAACCGCATCATGACGCATAAGATTTACCGTACATCCACCGAAGCCGCCGCCCGTCATTCTGGCACCATAAACGCCGCTGACGCTCTGTGCCGCCTGCACAAGAACATCCAGTTCGGCGCACGAAACCTCATAATCGTCCCGCAGAGAAGCGTGGGATTCGTTCATAAGCCTGCCGAATGTGTCGGTATCCCCCTGCTCCATCGCTCTTGCTGCGGCAAGAACTCGGTCATTCTCATAAACAGCATGCTTTGCCCGTTTAAGACACACCGGCTCGGTGATAAGGTGCTTCCTCTGCTCAAATTCGTCAACGGTAAGTGAACACAGGTCTGTCACATGAAGCTGTCTGGCGGCAGCCTCACACTCCTGACGGCGGCGGTTATACTCCGACGAAGCCAGAGAATGTTTGACTCCGCTGTTTACAATTACGACGGCGGCGCCGTTAAGCGGCACACGCTTAAAGCTAAGCGTGCCGGTGTTGAGCAGAACGGCGCAGTCCTCACGCCCCATAATGCTTGCGAACTGATCCATGATTCCGCAATTGACGCCGATAAAACGGTTCTCGGCGAACTGTCCTATTATGGCGATCAGCTGGTCGGTAAGCGGCAGACCGTAAAGCTCCCTGAGCATGACGCCTGTAAGCACCTCAATAGCGGCGGACGAAGAAAGCCCCGCGCCGTCCGGCAGATCACCGCAAAAAAGCATATCAGCCCCTGTTTCAAGACTGTAACCGAATGCGGCAAGGGCTTTTACTACCGCCGCCGGATAATCGCTCCAGCAGCCCTGCATGATAAGGTTGTCCAGATCGTACTCCCTCTCACCGTCATGCGGAAAGTTTTCCGAGTACAGGCGCAGCTTTCTGTCGGTACGAACGGCGGCGCTGCATTTTATGCCCATATCGATCGCGCAGGGGAAAACATGACCGCCGTTATAGTCCGTATGCTCGCCGATAAGATTCACTCTTCCCGGCGCAAAGCCGGTCACTTCATTTCGGAAATCCATTGCTGTTACCTCCCGGAGAAAAGCTTTTTCATTTAACAAGCGGAAACGTAATTATCCGCGCAAAAAAATATCAAGCCAAAACGACAACACAAAAGTTTCGCTCAAGGCGGCAAGCTGCCGCTCCCGATTTCGCGTTCACAGATAAACAAGCGGAAACACAGCAGCCCGCGCCCAAAAATATCAAGCCAAAAACCAAACATCAAAGTTTCGCTCAAGCCTTTTCAAAGGCTTGGCGCAGAGCCTGCGCTCCCGTATTCGTGTTGGCAAAAAACAGACTGAACCTGCACTGCTCGCGGCTGGAAGACAGTAAGAGCCGCGATGCGTTTCTTTTGGTGCGGGTCAACTATCAACGCGGACAAGGGACCGGCAGCTTGCCGGCGGAAGGGGTGAATCAAAAAACAGTCCGGTGGACTGTTTTTTGAGAGGGGACGCCCTGTGCAAGAGGGCGTCCCCCTGCAGCAAGACAGGGATAACGAACTTCCGCCGAAGGCGGCAAAAGGAATAACTTGCCGCACCCGAAAGCCTGATCGGGTGCGGCAGTTTTTATGCGCAAAAAAAGACCTGCCGGACGAACCGACAGGTCTTTGCTGCATGATTACTCGGGCTTCTTGCCGAACATATTGAAACGGAAGAGCTTTGTCTCATCCTCGGGATTTGTGCATTCAAGGTGAGCATTGGTGATCTTGCCGCCTTCGATCAGCTGTGTAAGACCGATGAGCTGGCAGAGCTTGCTCTTGAGGTTAAGGCGGTCTCCCTCGTCAGTTACCAGGAAAACATCACCCTCACAGGTATCAATTACAGCAAGGAATTCCTTCACGTCTACATCATGGAGCTCGACTACGTCTTTCATTTGTATAACCTCCTTAAAGTACATTCATACTGAATGTTTTTCAAAATCTTCTGTAAGCCTTCCCGCTTACAAGAACAATTATAACACATAATTGCGGATTGTCAATGCTTTTTCTAAAAAACAAAGTTTTTGCTTTGTGGAAGCTGCTGAAACAATCGTACTAATTTTTGTATAATATCACCAGTAAAATACGCTTAAATAACAGAAATGCTAATTTATTATTCTTCCATCGGAAATTTTTATACAGCTTTCCGCCATAGCTGCCACGCTTCTGTCGTGCGTTATTACAATTACAGTGGCTCCAAGAGAGTGCAGACCTTTAAGTATGCTCATTATCTCGCTGCCGCAGCGGCTGTCAAGATTTCCGGTCGGCTCGTCCGCAAGTATAAGCTTTGGAGAAGCGGCAAGAGCGCGGGCAATAGCTACTCTTTGCTGCTGTCCGCCGGAAAGCTCGGCAGGACGGTGGTTTATCCTTTGCCCAAGACCTACCGTTTCCAGAGCGGTCAAAGCAATCCTTCGGCGTGTACCCTTGCTTATGCCCCGATATATCAGCGGAAGCTCGACATTTTCTGCGGCGCTGAGCGAGGGGATAAGGTCGAATCCCTGAAATATAAACCCGATCAAGCTGTTCCTGATATATGATAAACGGCTCTCCTTCATTGACGACACCGGAAAGCCGTCCAGAAAATACTCACCTTCTGTCGGTTTGTCAAGGCACCCTAAAATATTCATAAGAGTAGACTTTCCCGACCCGGAATGTCCGGTGATGGACAGAAACGCTCCTTTTGGGATACTGAGGTCAATACCGTCCAAAGCCCTGACTTCTCCGCCCTTGGTGCGGTATATCTTGCGTATTCCCGACAATTCGATCAGACCGGTCATAATAACGCCCTCCGTTCAAGCTTGAAATGATCTTCAATTGTAGTATTTCGCAGCGTTATTATTTTATACATAAGGACCCGTTTCTCTTTACAGGATCTCAAGAAAGCGCAGGGTCATTTGTCCTGAGCGCCTGAAAAAGTGTCGCAAATAATGTTCAGACAGCATTCGCCGCATCTTGGCTTGCGGGCATCGCATACAGCGCGTCCGTGAAGCACGAGCCGGTGACAAAAATCATTCGACTTTTCCGCGGGCAGTAATTCACGCAGTAAAGCTTCGATCTTCACTGCATCCTTTATATTATGGAATCCTAAACGAGAGGTTATCCTTATGCAGTGAGTATCCACAACGACCGCCGGCTTGCCGAAAATATCCCCTAAAACGAGATTTGCAGTCTTTCTTCCCACACCCGGCAAACGTGTCAGATCTTCGATGGTGTCAGGCACTTTGCCGCCGAAATCATTGCAAAGCATTATGCACATATTTACAATATCCCTTGCCTTGGTCTTGTAAAGACCACAGGTTTTTATCAGCTCTTCAACGTTGCCAATATCGGCCTGGGCAAAGTCACGGGCAGTTTTGTATTTTTCAAAAAGAGCCGGCGTTACCATATTTACACGCTTGTCGGTACACTGCGCAGCCAGACGTGTTGCTATAAGAAGCTGCAAAGGATCGGTGTATACAAGTGAGCATATCGCCTCGGGATATTCTTTTTCAAGCAGTTCAACGGCTCTCAGAGCTTTTTCCTTGTTGTCCATAAAAATCACTCCATATAAAAAGTCGGGTATGGAAAGGCATTCCGTACCCGACACGGTTGTTTATTTTATTATTACAGTCTTTTGATAAGTCCTTCGACTTCGGAAGTGTCAGTGTTTCTTACCACAGCTTTTACATCAAGCAGCTTTGGTGGTACTATAACAAGCTCGTCCACGCCGAGAGACAGGAAGGTTTGCGTCAAATGCGTATCCGAAGCCAGCTCACCGCAGACAGCGACCTTTTTTCCGCATTCGTGAGCATTTTTGCACACAAGACGTATCAGTCTGAGCACTGCCTTGTGATAAGGCTCATAAAAATATTCCAGCTTCTGATTTTCTCTGTCCAAAGCAAGGGTAAACATTATAAGCGAGTTGGTACCTATCGTAACAAAATCGGTCACAGCGCAGATCTCATCGGAAATTATAGCCGCAGCCGGCGTATTGATAAGTATTCCGAGTTTTACATCATTGCTGTATTCCTGACCTTTTGATTTCAGTTCAAGCTTGACCTCCTCAATGGTGCGCTTTACATAGTCGATCTCCTCGGTATTGTTTACCATAGGCAGCAGAATGGAGAGCTTTCCGAATACCGACGCCCTGTACAGAGCGCGAAGCTGAGTCGTAAACAGCTCTTTGTTTTCAAGAAGCAGCCTGATGCCCCGGTAGCCCATAGCGGGATTGTTTTCTTTTGGTATGTCGAGAAACTCCACGCCCTTTTCGGAGCTGAGGTTTGCAAGCGCAATTACCGCCGGTTTATTATTGAAGCTTTTCAGAACTGTCTTGTAGGCTGAGAATTGTTCATCCTCTCCCGGAGGATTCTTCCTTTTGACAAACAGATAGTCAGTCCTGAAAATTCCTATACCTTCCGCGTCGCTGTTTCGCGCAGATTCAAGTCCGTCAATATTGTCAATTCTTGCAGACAGCGTAATATGCTTGCCGTCCTTTGTTATTGCCGGCAGACCAAGATGACTTTTGAGCATTTTAAGCTGTTTTTCGTAGTGCTTCTGCTTTGCCTTGTAATGGGCAAGAGTATTATGATCGGGGTTTATCACAACTCTTCCGCTCTGACCGTCAATGATAGCCTCCATGCCGTCAAAGCGTGAAAGCGGGCTTTTTACCTGAGTAATAAGCGGCAGTCCCAATGTTCTTGCAAGGATAGCCGTGTGAGAGTTTCTGGAGCCTCTTGCGGTGATAAATCCAAGCAGGTTATCCTGATTAAGACTGATAGTTTCACTTGGAAGCAGCTCCGAAGCGGCGATTATCACCGGTTCGGTATCCTGACCGATAGGGTTGCTTTTTGGGTGCAGAATGTCAAGCACAGTATTTGCGGCGTCGATAATATCTGAATATCTCTGCTGGAGATAATCATCGTCCATTGACTTAAAGATCTCTGCGATCTTCAGGGCTGTGTCGTATACGGCGAACTCGGCGTTAAGGTGCTTGCCGACAATAAGATTCTCTACCGTTTCGACGAACTTTGAGTCATCAAGTATCATTATATGAGTCTGAAAAATGACCGATTCATTTTTGCTCACACGCTTGCAGGCTTCATCATAAAGCATTCTGAGATGAAGCTTGGCTTTGTCTACTGCGTTTTTGTAGCGCTGCAGCTCCGCTGAGGTATCCGATACTGAATACTTTGGCACGTTGTTTGATGAATTTGAGTAGAATGATAATCTTCCTATGGCGATACCGTTTGATACGCCTTTTCCGTATAATTCTAACATAGTATACTCACCCCTTCCGGAACAAAACTGGAATCGCGCACACTGCGCAGACAACATTTTCCCTAATACTATTAAACTATATATTTCTTCATATGTCAACACCGTTTATGGTTAAAATCTGGAAAATTTTATCTGAAATGGTATTGCTTTTCAGGGTGCCGGCAAGCTGCCGGTGCCGATTTCGCATTTATGGTTTACCCATGCGAAAAGAAACGCATCACGGCTGTTGCTGTTTTCCGGGTGCAAGCTGCGGAGTTTTGTTCTGTTTTTCTGCTTCGTTTTTTGGAAGTGTTTCTATTGACTGATTTGAATTATCGTGATAAAATTTATTTAAATGGGCTAATATGAGCATTTTCGACATGATCGCTCTTTATATAATTTGTTATGTATCAGGATATGAAACAGGAGGTCTTATGAAAAGGTTTATCACGATATTGCTTTCGGCTGTGTTCGTTCTTGCTTTTGCAGGCTGCGCTTCCGGTAATGACAGCGAAAACTCAGGAGAGTCTTCTCATGTTTCCGCAGACGTATCTCAGGAAAGCCCGGAACCGGAGCCGGAAACCAGACTGAAAAAATGCTTCGGCGATCTTTATGAACAGGAAGAATATTACATATCGACCGATATAACGGTTGTCAGCTCGGCTTCACCGGAATCCGTCAGCAAGTACGCTCTGACAATAGCTGCCGACAATAAAAACAACGCCGCCATGATGCGCATGACTCCCTCTCAGGGCGAACCCGTACACATAGTCATAAATGACGGCTTTTCCTATAACATTAACACGGAAACGGATACCTTTACCCAACAGGCATTTACGGATAACGTCTCGTCCTTTACATCATCATATACAACAGAGCTTTACCTTGGCATTACTGAAGGTCTCGTCCTTAAAGATACCGGCGAGGAGGAAATAAAAATAGAAGGCTCCGACAAAAAACAGAAGCTTTACTATGAAAAATATCAAGTGACCGGCGGGGAGGAGGACTCTCTTTCCGACGGCATGACTATAACTTATTATTTCGACGGCGATACCCCCAAAATGGAGATCATGGAAACCTCTGCCGGCAAGACGACATTTGTGTTCCACGAGATATCTCATAAGATAAATGACCGCTCAATATTCAACCCCGGCAAGCTGCCGGCGCAGATTTCGCAGTGAGCGGCAAGCTGCCGCGCCTATATCAGCGATGTATGAAAAACAGACTAAAACTACACTGCTCGCGGTTGGAAGGCAATAATAACCGCGATGCGTTTGTTTCGGTTCGTGTAAACTGTCACCGCGTTAACCATAAAAAACAAGAGCAAAGCAACAGCCGCGAAAGTTTCTTTCCTTATGGTTAAGCGCTGCGCAATACATTTTTGCGGGAGGATACCCGAATGATAAACGTATCTCATCTTACAAAAAAATATAATCGTTTCGTGGCTAATGACAATATGTCCTTTATGGTAAGGGACGGCGAAATAGCCGTTCTTGCAGGACCTAACGGCGCCGGCAAATCTACAGCCATAAAATGCATTGCCGGACTTCTCCGTTTCAGCGGCGAAATAGAGATATGCGGTCACAACAATAAGAGCATGGAGGCAAAGCGTATTCTCGGCTATGTTCCGGAGATACCCGCGCCCTTTGAGCTTCTGACCGTATGGGAGCATATGGAGTTCATAGCCAGAGCCTACAAGCTGGAAAACTGGCAGGAGAGAGCCGAAATGCTTGTCAGACGTATGGAACTGCATGATAAAAAGGACAAGATGGGCAAGGAGCTTTCCAAGGGTATGCAGCAGAAAATAAGTATATGCTGCGCGCTTCTCATTGAGCCGAAGGTCGTGCTGTTTGACGAACCGTTTGTCGGTCTTGACCCGCACGCAATAAAGGAGCTTAAATCAATGCTCAGCGAGCTGAAAGCGAAGGGCGTAACGATCATAATAAGTACCCACATGCTCGACAGCGTTGAGGAATTCTGGGACAGGCTGCTGATCATGATGAGAGGACGCATTGAAGCCGAACGTGAAAGAAAGGCTGTTGAAAAGAGCGGCGAAAATCTTGAAGAACTTTTCTTCCGCATAACCGAAAAGGACCGTGAGGAAAAATGATTTCCGCAGAGGAGGCGGCGAAGTGAAGGCTATACTGTATATGCTTAGAAAAAATGTAAAAAACGGCATAAGGGACGCTTTCATGCACCCGCTAAAGCTGCTTGTGTACGCTCTTGTAGCGGCAAGTCTTGTTTATGCGGTGATACGCGGCTTTACAATGGAGGTCGATGTAAACGACAAGCTCGATATGAGGATACTAAACGGCGCTTTTCTTGCGCTGCTTTATCTTATCAGCATACCTATTATGCTAAAGGGACTCAGCACAGGCTCCAGCTTTTTTACAATGGGAGATGTGAATAATCTTTTTTCGGCTCCGATCTCACCGAAGAAAATACTTGTCTACGGCATCGGCAGACAGCTTGCCGCATCGCTTTTTCTTGTGGTATGCTTTGCGGCATACGGCAGCATGGCAATAAAGATGTTCGACATCTCATGGAGCAGCGCGCTGCTTCTTGTGGCCGGCATTGCGCTCATGCTGTTTATGGTGCAGATGGTCACGCTGCTTATATTTTGTCTTTGCAGTGCACACCCTAAGCTGACAAATTATTTCAAGTATTTTATCTACGCTCTGGCTCTTTACGGACTCGGCTCTGTAATTGCCTTTATGTTCATTAACGGCATGACGCTTGAAAATCTTTATACCGCTGTAACTATGGATTTTCTGGAGTACGTTCCGTTCATAGGCTGGGTACACGGTGTTGTATTCGGTCTGATAAACGGCGGAATGACGAATGTGCTTATATATTCCATGTTGCTGCTTTTGAGCTGTATTTTATCGCTGCTTGCTTTTAAGCTCACTAAGCTTGACTATTATGAAGACGTTCTGCAGAACGCCGAAAGCTATTATGAATTTATAGAGAATATGCGCGCAGGTACAGTCAGCGACAAAATGCTTCCCGGCTCCGGTAGGATAAGGGTGCGCAAGACCGGCATTACTAAGGGAAAAGGCGCTTCCGCAATTTTTTTCAAGCATTTGCGCGAAGGCTCCCGACGTTCAAGACTGATGTTTTTCAATATCAACACGATCGTGCTTGTCGGAGTATCGGCTGTTATCGGCTTTGCGATGAAGAGTTTTTTCGGCTCTCAGGATAAGGCGACAGTAATTTATATTGCTGCTGCTGTGATATGCGCATATATCCAGTTCTTTTTCAGCGCGGCAGGCGACTGGGTAAAGGAACTGAACAAGCCCTATATTTTTCTTATCCCGGATGATCCCGTTAAAAAGCTTATCATGGCAGGCGCAACAAGCATTATAAAACCGTTTATAGACGGTTTCATTTCGTTTATGCTGCTGTTTTTGATAGCCGGCGGCAATTTTATAGACGCTCTTTCCGGCGCCGTTGTATACGGCAGTTTCGGCTGCATTTATATTTCCTCAAACATACTTGCTCAGCGCATAGTCGGCATAAGCGGCAACAGGGGAGTATTTATCACGTTCTACATGGGATTTATCGTACTTTTAATGATCCCCGGAATAGTAGTCGGTATATTTTTACTTTCAAATATAGGCTCGGAGCTTACCGCGATAGCGGCCACCATTTTATGTTTACCCGTAACGCTGTGGAATATTTTTATATCGCTGATGATATTCCTTTTATGCAGAAACCTTCTCCACAATATAGAATAGCCGGCAAGCAGCCGGTGCCGATCTCGCGGCGCAGAGCCTGCGCTCCCAAATTCGCGTTGCAAGAAAAACTGACCGAAACTATGCCGCTCGCGGCTGAAACATAACGTTTCGCTGTTGTAATTAACAGCTTGCGGTTGTAAGATAGTAAGAACCGCAAGCTGTTTTTTTGTCAGAAGCGCATTCAGGGCGGCGGCAAGTCTTCATTACTCAAAGCCTTTTCTTGTAACAAATTCCGAAAGACAATTCCACATTTATTTAACCAAGGCTCCACTATGCGCTGACATTTCACTTTCCATACCCCTGCATCGTCAAATTTTATCGGCGCCAAGCTCTCTAAGAAGTTCCCCTTTTTGTTTTTATCTGATATCATGCATAAAATTAATAAATAATACTGTGAAATATTGACATAATAAATTCAATAGTTTATAATTATATTGGCATTATTTGTTAAAATGTATAATTAACTTT